>JBIKPM010000096.1:0-7257 GCA_044357435.1 Flavobacterium sp.
GGTCACTAAAACTACCATGCTTTCTTTGCATATTGTAGTGTTGGTAGTAGCTTATCTTTATCTGACACCAATACTTCGCTCATCGGAAATCGCCAATCAATGTTGAGTTCTGGATCATTATATAAAATGCCTGCTTCGGATTCTTTATGATAGAAATTATCGCATTTATAAAAAAAAGTAGCTGTTTCGCTCAACACCACAAATCCGTGTGCAAAGCCTCTAGGAATAAACAACTGTTTTTTATTTTCTCCCGAAAGTAATATGTAGACTTTTTCGCCATAAGTGTCAGAACCAGGCCTGATATCCACCGCAATATCAAGAACTTCACCTTGTGAAACACTCACTAACTTCGCCTGAGCATGTTCTCCGGTTTGATAATGAAGCCCTCTTAACACCCCTTTTGTGGAAAAAGATTGGTTGTCCTGAACAAAATGTACTTTTTGTCCTATTCCTTCTTGAAAACTTCTTTCATTGAAGCTTTCCATAAAATAACCCCTGTCATCATAAATAATTTTGGGTTCAATACTGTAACAGCCTAGTGCATTAGTGGGAATGAAATTCATTGAATAATTTTAAATAATCTCTATTGGTTTAATTTTAATAAAGTCTTTTGTTTTTTATAAAATCTTATAAAGATTCTAACCAAAATAAATCCAATAATTAAAAACACAGGCAAAACAAATTTTAATTTTCCGTTGATTTTTTCAGTGTTTATAATATTTGTTGTTATGCTTAAATCTTTAATGAATACTGTTAAATTTTCAAGATTAATTTTTTGAGCGGCAATTTCATTTATTAAACTATTTTTTAAATCAAATAATGGATTAATTTGATTGTTTTCATTATTATAAATTAAATTTTGATTCTTATTTTGTCTTAAATTATAAGCCATAAATTTTAGTAACGAATCGACTTGAACAATCTCTTGTTCATTTTTTTTCATTTTTATAAGGATGTTTCCCTTTGAAATTTTAAGAATTTTATTATAATATTCATCCGTATTCAGGAATTTTAATATTGGTTTTATAAGTTCGTCGTTACTAATTTTTTCTGACGTTATAATTTCAATTTTATGGTTTGGATAATTTTTACTAGTCAGCTTGTCCTTGATCACATCTTTTAAGCTTCCGTCTTCGGACAATAATTTGACCAATTCAAAATTTTGGGTGTTTTGTGCATTTGCTGCTGAGGTTGAATTATTTACAAAAGTATAAATATCCAAAATGGGTTCAATTTTGATACTTCCAATATTAGATAAGTCTTTAATTCCTATACTTTTAAAAAAAGATTTATCTTGCTCTTTCAATTTAGAGGAAAGAAAATCTATTTTAGAATAGAGATGATCCGTACCGCCCATATTTGGCGAAACAATTATTTCATGAGTATAGGTTTTTAATGTTGTATCCAAATAAATTCCTGTTCCAAATCCCAATAGTATCAAGACGGAAATTACAACTTTATTTTTTAAAAAAAACTGGATGCATTTAAAAATGGAGGCTTTAATTCCTTGGAGGAAACCATCAAAATTTTTAAAGATTTGTGTTAAATCAATCTCTTGATCCTCTGCATTGTTGCTTGCTTGATTGCTCATTTTTGTTTTTTATTTATTAAAACCTGCTTAACATCGATTTTACGCTCTAACGACAAAAGTACTGTTTTATTTTCTTTTTAATAAATCCACAATGTTTCTGTCATTACTCAATCTCGGAATTTTGTTTTGTCCTCCCAATTTTCCTATGGATTTCATATAGTCCTGAAAACCATTTTTAACCACTTTTGTGATAACCGCTTTTCGCAAAACATGGCCCACAATTAAATCATCATAGTAGATGTTTTGCTTACGCATTGCAATATCTAAAGCATTTGCAAAGGCATCCAAATATTCAGGTTCATTTTCAAATTCGATGAACCATTCGTGGTATGACAAACCTTCCTCTGGCGTAATCTGCGGAGCTACCGTAAATTCGTTGATGCGAATAGTGGTTCCAATTATGGCTTCCTGTAACGCACTTTCGACTTCTTTGCCAATCACGTGTTCGCCAAATGCCGAAATATAATGTTTGATTCTGCCCGAGACAATTACTCGATAGGGTTTCAAACTCGTAAACTGAACCGTATCGCCAATGTTGTAACCCCAAAGTCCTGCATTGGTTGAAATTATCAAAACATAATTGACTCCTAATTCGACTTCACCTATCGTAAATCGTCTAGGATTATCAGTAAAAAACTCATCGCTTTTTATAAATTCGTAGAAAATTCCTGAATTCAATAACAACAACATTCCTTTTTCTTTTTGGGAATCTTGATAGGCAAAAAACCCTTCCGAAGCCGGAAATAATTCAATACTGTCTACTTTTCTTCCAATCAAATTTTCAAACTTGGCTCGATAAGGCTCGTAATTTACGCCCCCATAAATAAACAAATTGAAGTTTTTGAAAATCTCACCAACAGGCTTTTTCCCTCTTTGATGCAATTTCTCGAAATACATTTGCACCCAAGAAGGAATTCCTGAAATCACCGTCATATTTTGGTCAAAGGTTTCTTCGACAATCGCATTTACCTTGGTTTCCCAGTCCTCAATGCAATTGGCTTCCCAAGAAGGCATTCGGTTTTTTTGCAAGTATTTTGGAACAAAGTGTGCCACAATGCCTGATAATCTGCCCAGTTTTATGCCGTTTTTTTCATCCAATATTGGGCTCCCTTGGAGGAAAATCATTTTTCCGTCAACAAAATTAGCATTCCTGGTTTCGTGAATATAATGCAGAATTGCATTTCGTGCCGCTTCAATGTGAAATGGGATCGATTCCTTGGTCAGCGGAATGTATTTGGCTCCCGAAGTGGTTCCCGATGTTTTGGCAAAATAAAGCGGTTTACCTCTCCAGAGGATGTTCTCCTCGCCCTTAACAACCTTTTCAATATATGGTTTTAAATCTTCGTAATCCCGAACGGGAACATTATTTGAAAAGTCTTCAAATGTTTTTATTTGATCAAAATGATGGTCAATGCCAAATTGGGTGTTTTTTGCCTGCCTAATTAAATTTTCAAAAACTTTTTGTTGCGTTGCTATTGGATTTTTTGCCCAAAGCTGCGTTTCTCTATAGATTTTTTTAGCAAAAAATTTTGCTGCAATTGATTTTATTGACATTTATTTTCTTTTTTGACTCTTACCTTTGGAAATAATAAGACGCTCTTCCTCTTTTGCCACTTGTTCCCTCAATTTTAATTCTTCTTTTGATGGTGACAGGTTAACTTTAGTCGGAGCCTCATCAGTTGAAGCCAATATGGAATCTTTATTAAATTTTGCATATTCTAAATCTCCAGTCAACACTTTTTGAATTGATTTTATATAAGCTTCGTTTTTGCTTAAAGCAGCGGACAAAGAATCTGATTTTAAAGCCAGTTCTGTGGCATCTTTCTTTAATTTAGAAGAAGAATATCCCGGTATAAACTCACGTAAGGGCGTAAAAGCAATAATAACCGTAGTGAGTGCAATCAATGAAATGGCGCCTAGCGTAGCCGTCACAAATACATTCATTAGGTTTAATTTGAAGGAAAAAATTTCTTCAAAAGTATCCTCGTTTAAAATAACCAAGCGGTTTTTTAAGAATAATTTGTTCAGGAGTTTTTTTCTTTCGAGCCTCTTTTCGGACATATTTCGAATTTATGTTACAAATATAATAATTAAAGTCTTGATTTTACTATCTTGACTTTTGGTTGGTGTTCTTTTGACACCTTTTATTTTATCAAAATTTTAACCCTTTTGAAGTCAAAATATTAATTCAAAATGAATTCATATTAACTAATTCTATATACCTTTGCCATAAGATTTATTACAAATTTGCTTCGGCAAGAAATTATTATACTATGGGAAGTTTAGGTGTAACAGAAATCCTTATTATTTTAGCAATTGTTTTATTACTTTTTGGAGGTAAAAAAATTCCGGAATTAATGAAAGGTTTGGGTAGTGGAGTTAAAGAATTCAAAAATGCCGCTAAGGACGACCAACCCGCTAACAAAAAAGAAGAAGAAACGAAAGAATAAATTTCTTGACATTTCGATGGTAAAATATTCCAAATTCCGAGCAATCTTTGTTCTTGGAATTTGGATTTTTAATTTATGACCATACTCAATTGAATTCGCTTTCTATCCTCGTCAACTTCAGTGACTTTTACCTGCACGTGTTGGTGTAGTTTGACTACTTCGTTAACGTCGCTCACAAAACCGGCTTTGAGTTGGGAAATATGTACCAAACCGCTCTCTTTCAAACCAATATCAACAAAACATCCAAAATTAGTAATATTGTTGACAATTCCAGGTAAAACCATTCCTGTTCGAAGATCTTTTATTGTTTTTACATTAGGGTCAAATTCGAAAACTTTAGCTGATTTTCTAGGGTCTAATCCTGGTTTTTCGAGTTCTTTAATGATGTCTTTCAAACCCAATATTCCTATTTCTGGGGTAACATAATTTTCTGGTTTGATTAAGGCTGTTTTTTCCTTATTAGCAATCAAATCATTCACCGAAAGTTTTAAATCTTTGGCCATTTTCTCCACAATAGCATATGCTTCCGGATGAACGGCAGAATTATCTAACGGGTTTTTGGCATTCGAAATTCGGATAAAAGCAGCGCCTTGTTGATAGGCTTTATCGCCCAATCTTGGTACTTTTTTGAGTTGTTTTCGGTCTTCAAAAGGACCGTTTTCCGAGCGATATTGCACGATATTTTCGGCCAGCTTCTCTCCTATTCCGCTCACATAACTCAACAAGTGCTTGCTTGCTGTGTTGATATTTATCCCAACGGAATTCACGCAACGAATTACGGTATTGTCAAGTTCCTCTTTGAGTTTGGTTTGGTCTACATCGTGTTGGTATTGCCCCACTCCTATTGCTTTTGGATCAATTTTAACCAATTCCGCCAAAGGATCAGACAATCGTCTTCCTATAGAAACCGACCCACGAACCGTCACGTCATAATTGGTGAATTCCTCTCTCGCAATTTTCGAAGCAGAATAAACCGAAGCTCCAGCTTCAGAAACGATGAAAACCTGGACATTTTTATCAAAAGCAATTTTTTTGATGAAAAATTCGGTTTCACGTGAAGCCGTTCCGTTTCCGATGGAAATGGCATCAATTTGATACGCATTGACCATCGAACGTATTTTTTTCATCGCCATGGCGGTTTCGTTCTGTGGCGGGTGAGGATAAATATTTTCGTTGTAGAGCAAATCGCCTTTTTCATCCAGACAAACCACTTTACAACCGGAACGAAATCCAGGATCGATTGCCAAAATTCGTTTTTCACCCAAAGGCGGTGCCAATAATAATTGTCCCAAATTATTGGCAAAAACTTGAATGGAATTGGCATCGGCCTTGGATTTTGCTTCTTGCAAGGCTTCGTTTGAAATGGCAGGATTCAGCAATCTTTTATAACTGTCTTCGATGGCTAATTGTAAGTGTGACGTGGTTGCATTTTGACCTTTTAAAACCAATTGGTCAATAATATCATAGGCTTCATCGACATCAACTTCTACTTTAAACTTGATGAAACCTTCATTTTCGGCACGGAGCATTGCCAACAATCTGTGTGAAGGTGCTTTTGTCAACGGCTCTGACCAATCGAAATATTGATTGAATTTTTGGGCATCTTGTTCGTCTTTTTTGGTTTTTACCACCTTGGTTGTGATGGTTGCTTTCCGTTGAAAAAGTCTTCGCAATTGTTTACGAACATAAATATTTTCGTTAATCCATTCGGCGATAATGTCACGTGCACCTTGCAAAGCCGCATCTTCATTTATCACGTTATCATTTAAATATTTTGTGGCAATAAAATCGACATCGTCATTGTTTTGAGCCATAATGATTTTGGCCAACGGTTCCAATCCATTTTCACGAGCGACATCGGCACGCGTTTTTTTCTTTTTTTTAAATGGTAAATAAAAATCTTCCAATTCCTGTAAATCGAAACTTTGTTGGATTTTTTTATCCAAATCGGACGTCAAAGCATTTTGTTCTTGAATCGATTTTAAAATGGCTTCTTTTCTTTTTACGATGACTTCGTACTCCTTTTGCAGTTTGGCAATTTGTTCAATTTGAACCTCGTCGAGATTACCAGTTTTGTCTTTTCGGTACCGGGAAATAAATGGAATCGTGCAGTCCTCCTGTAATAATTGAACCGTATTTTGAATGTTTATGGTGGCGGTGGCAACGGTTTTGGAGATGAATTGTATATTAGTCATTGATTATAATTGATTCCTATATTGTCTTTCTTTTGCTTTTTCTATTAATACAAAAATAGCTTCTATAACTATAAATAATTGTAAATTAACCGATTTATTTAATTTTATATTCCAAAATATATACTTTTGCTAAAAATCTGTTGTTAAAATAACCTACTAAATATTAATTTTTAAATTCTTCATTATGAAAAAAATTCTTTTTATCTCTGTTCTTTTTACTAGTTTTCTATTCTCATCTTGTGGCGATGACTTGAAAGATCTGTTAGACATTTCTATCGATACGACAATCGTGGAAAATATTGATGTTAATGTTGTTAGTGGAACTAATTCTTTAGATCAAACCGTAATATTTAGTCTATTGGAAAATACGAATACCAATGAATATATTGACAAACTAAAAACCCTTAAAATAAAAAAAATGACCTATAAAATTATTGATTTTACAGGTGACTCTTCAGGAACAATAACAGCTAATTTAAAGGCTGATGAAACAACTCTTCATTCTATTTCTGATGTAACAGTAAAAAGTGCATTTGATAACGGAACGGTGTTTGAAGTGACTAATGAAGCAGCTTTAATTAATGCTGCAACAACTTTATTAGACTCTAAGATAATTACTCTTAAAACTTCAGGACAAACTGTTTCAACAAGTAATATGGACTTTAAAATCCAAGTAATTATAGAATTAGAAGTTGTTGCTAATCCGCTGTAAGTAACTTTGATTTAAAATATTAAAAAACGCACCTAAAAATTTAGGTGCGTTTTTTTGTGAAAATCATTTATTAATTCTGAACAATAAAATCTTTATTGCATTGACAAAAGCAGCTGTAAGTTCGGCTCTTTTATACCTAAAAGTTTGATGTAAAGAGATTTTTTCTTAGATAACTTATGAGCTAAGTAATAGTTAAAATTTAATGTCGTATTTCGTGCCAAAATTATTGAGTACAAAGTTTAATTTTTCTTTTAGGATTTCGAATGACTTGTACGCATCAAAATCTAACCATTGATATTTTATTCTTCT
>JBIKPM010000097.1:0-7211 GCA_044357435.1 Flavobacterium sp.
TAGTAAATTAGTGCGGAATCTAAATGATACATTAGGGAGTGTTTAATTTAAACAGGGGTTCTCGGGTGCATTTGACCAAATTAGATAGTCTCCACCCAATTCCATAATTTTTTCTTTCCAAAAATGAGAGGCCGATTTTCCTATAATTTTATTTTCGTAGTTGTTTTCAATAATAATCCAAGAGCTCCCCTCAGCCTCGGTTTCTAGTTGATCTTCTTCCCATCCTGTATAACCCAAAAAGAACCGGATATTTTTTTTGTTAATTTTGCCCTCATTGATAAGCCCCTTTATGGCCTCATATTCACCTCCCCAATATATTCCGTTGGAAATTTCTACGCTATTAGGGATCAATTCAGGTATATTATGAATGAAATAGAGGTTATCCTGTTCTACAGGGCCTCCATTATAGATCTTGAATGTTGCTTTGATTTCAGGAATCAAATCGTGTAGGGTATATTTCAAGGGTTTGTTTATAATAAATCCTACAGAGCCTTCCTTGTTATGGTCTGCTAATAAAATAACGGATCTGTTAAATGATAAATCTCCAATCATTGAAGGCTCTGCAATGAGGAGATGTCCTTTTTTTAATTTTGCTGAAATCATCGGTTTTAAGTTTACTTAAATTTAAGAATAAAAATAAAAATAAACCTAATAAAGTCGATAAAAGGCATAAAAAAACCCTCCAAAGGAAGGTTTGATTGTATTTTAGAAAAACTTAAATTAATTCACTGCTCCTTCTAAGTCAGCACCAGCTTTAAATTTTACTACATTTTTTGCAGCAATTTTTATAGTTTTTCCTGTTTGAGGATTTCTACCATCTCTTGCAGCTCTTGCAGAAACTGACCAAGATCCGAAACCTACTAAAGATACTCTTCCACCTTTTTTCAAAGTACCACCTACGTTACCTAAAAATGATTCTAAAGCTAGTTTTGCAGCAGCTTTTGTAATTCCTGCATCAGCAGCGATAGCGTCAATTAATTCTGATTTGTTCATAATGTTTAGTTATTAAATGTTGGTTAAAAAAACTTTGTTAATAGAACAAATTTAGCAGGATTTATGTCCCTTACAAGCGTTTTGTTTAATTTTAGTCGGTTTTGTTAATAACTTATTTTTTTTGTTCATAAAGCGGCCAAAATTCTTTAAAAACAATCAAAAAACACCCGTTTTATTATGGTTAATACGCTTTTGCTTCCTCAGAAAATGTGATTCCATTTAATAATTCTGAAGTGCTCATCTTCTTTTTTCCAGGAAATTGTAGGCGCAAAACTTGAATATATCCATCTTTTACCGCAATTTTCATCTCCTTTTTGCTGCAAATCAGCCTTCCGACAGTATAATTATGATCTTCTGATATCATTTTTGCTTCATGGATTTTGACATTCCATTCTTCGTTTTTATCACTAATATAACACCAGGCTGAAGGATATGGATTCAAGCCCCTTATTAAATTGTATATTTCAATAGCCGGTTTTGCCCAATCAATTTTGCAATTTTCTTTGTTTAGTTTGTAGGCTGTTTTTATTTCAGGGCTCTCTTTCTGAATGGTGGTAGTTACATTTCCCTTCTCAATCAATGCCAAAGTGTCCAAAATAGTTTTGCTTCCCAACTGCATTAGCCTATCATGTAATTGTCCCGCATTTTCGTCAGGGGCAATTTCAACTTCAGAACTAAGAATCATTGCACCCGTATCGATTTTATCATCGATAAAAAAAGTGGTGACTCCAGTTTTGGTGTCGCCATTTATAATTGCCCAGTTTATTGGAGCAGCTCCGCGATAATTGGGTAATAGGGAGGCGTGAAGGTTGAATGTTCCTAATTTTGGCATTTTCCAAACCACTTCGGGCAACATCCGGAAAGCCACAACGATTTGTAAATTGGCATTTAAGGCTTTCAATTCTGCCAAAAAACTTTCATCCTTTAAATTCGTTGGTTGCATTAATGTAAGGTTGTGGGCTAACGCATATTCTTTTACCGCCGAATATTTTATTTTTTGGCCACGACCTGCCGGTTTATCGGCTGCAGTGATAACCCCAACAACGGTATAGTCGTTCTTGATTAGGGTGTCCAAAATGCCAACGGCAAATTCTGGTGTTCCCATAAATACGATTCGTAATTTTTCCATATCCATTGCTGGGCACTAGGCCTCCTCGTTATTATTTTAGAGAATATTTATTGTTTGGTTTTACTGCAATTTTATTGTTTTCCAGTAAATTTTGCAAGGCAAAGATAATATCGTCTTGGGTGTTTTTAGTTAGTTTTTGGATTTCTCTTGAATTTAAGTCTTGTATTTTTAATAATTCAATAACCTTTCCCGAAATTAAAGAAGTGTCACTTTGCTTAGTCCTCTTTGTAATACAATGTGAACATATCCCACAATCTGTTTCCGTTTTTTCTCCAAAATAATTCAGAATCAACTTGCTTTTGCAAACTTTCTTCTCATTGATATAGTTTAAAACCGATTCGAATTGGGCAATTTTTTGTTTGTTTTGAGTTTCAAGATATTTCGAAACCCTATTTATTGTTCTTTCGTCTTCTCGAACTTCGTTGAAAATTATTGTGGCGTCATTATTTTTTTTATGATATTCTATAATATCAAGAGTTTTCAATTTTTCCAAAATAGAAAGAATTTGGGCCTCGTCACAACTCGCTTTTTTTGTAATTAAAGACAAATTAATAGCGGTTTGAGATTCGTAAATTCCTGGATATGTCCGGAGTATTGCTAAAATAACAGCATCTTCATTTGGATTTAAACTCATATACCGAATCACTTCTTTGGACTCAATGATGAACTGCATCGTGATTCGCTCGGAATATTCTTGTGACAAACTCAAAATCCCTTGACGGTCTAAAAACTGAATAGCATTGAACGTTTTCAAAGTTGGAAATCCATATTTTTGGCAAAAGTGATTCAGGTTGAATGAAAATTGGTCATTAATTCCTTCACCATAGGCAATCCGGAAGTACGTACATAATTTGATATAAATTTGGGTAAGAATTTTTTTGTCTGGCAACACATTAATAAATTGACTTTGGGCATGAGCCTTATCGGATGGACTGGTGAGAAGTACTGCAAACGCTTTTTGTTCGTCTCTTCCGGCACGACCCGCTTCTTGATAATAACTTTCCATACTTTCCGGAAGATGGATGTGAATCACCGTTTTTACGTTCGATTTGTCAATTCCCATTCCAAAGGCATTGGTTGCAACCATAATTTGAACGTCTTCGTTCATCCAAAGATCCATATTTTTCTCTTTCTCCTTAACCGATAATCCGCCGTGGTAATAAGTGGTTTTGAATCCCAAGGATTGTAATTGTGATGCAGTTTCTGAGCATGATTTTCTATTTCGCACATATATAATGGAAGGTTGCGGATTCTTTTTCAAGATTTGCTCCATTCGATATAACTTGTCTTCGACTTCAAAAACCATATAAGCGATATTTTTTCTGGCAAATGATTTTTGAAAAAGTGCTGGTTTTTCCAGTCCTAATTGAAGAATAACATCCTCAAGCACGGTCTTTGTTGCCGAAGCGGTAAGGGCCAAGAATGGAACTTTTGGGAAATGGGTTTTCAGATGGACAATTTTCAGATAAGCGGGGCGAAAATCATGCCCCCATTGCGACACACAATGCGCTTCGTCGATGGCGATCAAATTGATAGGCAGATTTTTTATGCGCTCTAAAATCCAATCTGATTGTAAACGCTCGGGTGATAAATACAGGA
This sequence comes from Flavobacterium sp., assembly GCA_044357435.1. GTDB lineage: Bacteria > Bacteroidota > Bacteroidia > Flavobacteriales > Flavobacteriaceae > Flavobacterium. The sequence continues at coordinate 3,722 of JBIKPM010000097.1, forward strand.
ATTTATAATTGCCAAATTCGCAATTGTCCAAAAGCGTAATCATTTCATCAGACTGAATTCCGCCAGTCAAAGCGATGGCTTTTATGTCGAGTTTTTGCAGCTGTTGCACCTGGTCTTTCATCAGTGCCACCAAGGGCGAAATAACCAAACAAATTCCGTCCTTCATTAAAGCAGGAACCTGAAAACAAACCGATTTCCCGCCGCCTGTTGGCATCAGTCCAAAAGTATCTTTTCCTTCTAAAACGGAATTGATAATTTCGTCTTGTGGCAACCTAAAGGAGTCATGTTTCCAATATTTTTGAAGAATTTGTAATGCTGTTTGCATAGGTTTCAAATAATAGCTGCTAGACTAAATTTTGGAGCGTAATAATCAATTTTTGTGAGTTTTTTGATAGCCAAGATAAGAAAGGTAAATTATTAATTTGACTGAAAATTTTTAAATAACAATAGGATCATTTACTTGTAACTTTTTAATGATAATGATTTTTCCAGTTCTTGTTTCTTACCTTATGGTGCCAATTTTTTGTTCCTGTTTTAAAAACAGTGCGCTAATTTACCTAAAGTTATCGGGATTTAGGGTGATTATTTTGATATATAGGCTTCTTTATTTTTAAAAATCCTAAACCCTAAATCCCAAATCTAAAATCAAAACTGTATATTTGCCTTTATTTTTAATTATAGAATGGATAAGGATACTCAAGAATTTTATGATAGATTAAAGGTAGAGTTGGATATGAGCAATACGTGGCCAGCCGAATACTTGTATAAATTTATCGTACCAACTGTAAATGATAATGTTATCCGTGTTGAAGAAGCTTTTGATTGTATGGGTGCAGTAATAAAAACAACCAAATCCAAAACAGGAAAATTCACTAGTATATCTGTTGATGTTACGATGAAAGATGCTCAAGAAATAATTGACAAATACATTGAAGTTTCTACCATTAAAGGTATTATTTCCCTATAAATATGAATACAAAATATATAAAAGAAGTTGCAAACGATGTGGTTCATCATTTGGAATATAATGCCGAAAGATCCCATTTAATTATTCCCGAATACGGTCGCCATTTGCAAAAATTGATTGATCAAGCAACTGCTATTGAAGATCGGGAAGAACGTAATAAAGCGGCGAAATATATCATTCAGGTTATGGGAAGTTTAAATCCCCATTTGCGTGATGTTCCTGATTTTCAACACAAATTGTGGGATCAGCTCTTTATTATGTCTGATTTTAAATTAGATGTAGAATCGCCTTATCCCGTCCCCACCCGCGAAGTATTACAGTTAAAACCGGATGTTTTACAATATCCGCAAAACTTTCCCAAGTACAGATACTATGGTAACAACATAAAATACATGATTGATGTTGCCAATAAATGGGAGGACGGCGAAATGAAAAATGCCTTGGTGAAAGTTATCGCCAATCACATGAAAAAATCCTATTTAAGTTGGAATAAGGACACCGTAAAAGATGATGTGATTTTCGAACATTTATACGAATTGTCAGGCGGAAAAATAAATATGCTTCAAAGTACCGAAGAACTTTTGACTACCACAGATTTATTGCGCACCAATAAGCGAGTTTCTAATAAAATTACTCCTGCTGGACAACCAAAAATCCAAAGCAACAAAAATATAAAAGCCGGAAAGCCAAATCCGACTCATAAGAACCAAAACAGAAAACCTTTGTAAAACAGTTATAGGTTATGAGTTATGTGTTTCATGTAAGCAACCCATAACCTTTAACCCGTAACCCTTAACCTAATAAAAAATGGGAATTTTCAAAATAGAAGGAGGCGTTAGCCTAAAAGGCGAAATCACGCCACAAGGAGCAAAAAACGAAGCATTGCAAATTTTATGTGCGATATTATTGACCCCGGAAAAGGTTACCATCAATAATATTCCTGATATAATAGACATTAATAAACTAATTACTCTTTTAGGGAATTTAGGCGTTAAAATCCAAAAAATTGGGTCAGGCTCCTATACTTTTCAAGCCGATGAAGTTAATGTTGATTATTTAGAAACTGAAGCTTTCAAGAAAGAAGGGGGTTCGCTTCGGGGTTCTATTATGATTGTTGGACCACTTTTGGCACGCTTCGGAAAAGGATATATTCCCAAACCGGGTGGAGATAAAATAGGGCGAAGAAGATTAGATACCCATTTTGAAGGATTTATTAATTTGGGTGCTAAATTCCGCTACAACAGGGAAGATCATTTTTATGGCGTTGAAGCTATAGAGGGATTAATAGGTGCTGACATGTTATTAGATGAAGCTTCGGTGACAGGAACGGCAAATATTGTTATGGCTGCTGTTTTGGCAAAAGGGACAACAACCATATACAATGCAGCTTGCGAACCTTATTTGCAACAGTTGTGTAAAATGATGAATGCAATGGGGGGAAAAGTTTCGGGGATTGGATCTAACTTATTGTCCATTGAAGGAGTTGAAAAATTGGGTGGCTGTACGCATAGAATTCTTCCAGATATGATTGAAATTGGGAGTTGGATAGGGCTTGCCGCCATGACCAGAAGCGAAATTACAATTAAAAATGTGAGTTGGGATAACTTGGGTCTTATTCCGAATGTATTCAGAAAACTGGGCATTACTTTAGAAAAAAGAGGCGATGATATTTTTATTCCGGAGCACAAAGACGGATACCAAGTAAAAACAGATATTGATGGTTCTATTCTTACAGTTTCAGATGCGCCTTGGCCAGGATTTACACCTGATTTATTGAGCATTGTGCTTGTTGTGGCAACCCAAGCCAGAGGTGACGTTCTTATTCATCAAAAAATGTTCGAAAGCAGATTGTTTTTCGTTGATAAATTGATTGATATGGGAGCTAAAATAATATTATGTGATCCTCATAGAGCCGTTGTAATTGGTCACGATTTTAAATCGCAACTCAAGGCCACTACAATGTCCTCACCTGATATTAGAGCTGGAATATCCTTATTGATTGCGGCGCTTTCTGCAAAAGGAACCAGCACGATTCAAAATATAGAACAAATCGATAGAGGGTATGAACGAATTGACGAACGATTAAGAGCCATTGGAGCCAAAATTGTAAGAGCATAGTTTTAACATTTCTAAAATGACAAACGAACAAACCGCGGTAAAAGCAACCTATTTTAGTATAGCCGGCAATACATTATTAGCCATTATTAAAGGGTTGGCGGGTTTTTTTGGGAACTCTTACGCATTAACAGCGGATGCCATCGAATCTACAACGGACATTTTTTCTTCATTTCTAGTCTTGTTTGGAATCAAGTATTCTAATAGACCTGCCGACGAAAATCATCCCTACGGGCACGGTAGAGCCGAACCATTATTCACTTTTTTAGTGGTGGGTTTTCTGATTACTTCAGCCACGATTATTGCTTATGAAAGTATCAATAATATTGGCACTCCCCACGAATTGCCAAAACCTTGGACGCTCCTTGTTCTTGGAACCATAATTATTTGGAAAGAATATTCATTTCG
>JBIKPM010000098.1:0-7178 GCA_044357435.1 Flavobacterium sp.
CTTTCTTTTAGAATGAAGCCAGTTTCTTCAAATCGGCAATGGTTTGGGTTGGGTTTTCCGCTTTGAAAACATAGTTCCCGGCCACTAAAACATCGGCACCTGCCTCTACCAATTGTTTTGCGTTTTTATTGGTTACCCCGCCGTCAATTTCTATAATGGTGGAAGCGTTTTTGCGTTGTATCAATGCTTTTAATTTTGCAACTTTAGAATAGGTGTTTCCGATAAAGGATTGTCCACCAAAACCTGGATTTACACTCATGATACACACCATGTCAATATCGTTGATAACGTCTTCTAGCAAGTCTATATTGGTATGTGGATTAATCGCTACACCTGCTTTCATGCCTTCAGCTTTGATGGCTTGAAGCGTTCTGTGAAGGTGAGGGCAAGCTTCATAATGAACGGATAGTATATTGGCGCCCAAATCGGCAAAAGTTTTAATGTATCGGTCCGGGTCCACAATCATCAAATGCACATCGATTGTTTTTTTGGCATGTCGTGTAATAGCATCCAAAACCGGCATTCCAAAGGAGATATTAGGTACAAAAACGCCGTCCATGATGTCAATGTGAAACCAATCGGCTTGGCTGTTGTTTATCATTTCGATGTCACGTTGCAAATTAGCGAAATCAGCGGCAAGGACAGATGGCGCAATAATTGTATTTTTACTCATTGTTTGTTTTTTTTTGCATTCTCGAATCGCAAAAAGCGATTTCATTTAGTGGTTGTGTTGGGTTTAAACTTCAAAATTCAAAGTTCGTTTTTCAGCATTCAACATTTTGGCAAAGATAGTGGAAATTATAGAAACAATAATTGAAGTTTCTAAAGTTTGAGGAACGAAATTTGAACCACAAATTTTTCAAATTTTCATAAAAAAAAACTCCGAAAGTGATTCGGAGTTTAGGTATTTATTTTGGCATTAAGACTTCGTCTTATCCTAAATAGGTTTTCAATATTTTGCTTCTTGAGGTGTGTTTCAATCTTCGGATTGCTTTTTCCTTGATCTGACGAACACGTTCGCGAGTTAGGTCAAAAGTTTCTCCTATTTCTTCCAATGTCATTGGGTGTTGATCGCCCAAACCAAAATACAAACGAACGACATCAGCCTCTCTTGGAGTTAATGTTTCTAGTGAACGCTCAATCTCGGTACGCAATGATTCCTGGATTAAAACTCTGTCTGGATTTGGCGACTCGCCAGAACGCAATACATCGTAAAGATTGGAGTCTTCTCCTTCAACAAGTGGTGCATCCATAGAAAGGTGACGGCCAGAGTTTTTCATGGACTCTCTTACGTCATTTACGGTCATGTCCAATTCTTTGGCAATTTCCTCGGCTGTAGGTGGCCTTTCATTAGATTGCTCTAGCAAGGCATACATTTTATTGATTTTATTGATGGAACCAATTTTATTCAAAGGCAAGCGAACGATACGGGATTGTTCGGCCAAGGCTTGTAAAATCGATTGACGAATCCACCAAACGGCATACGAAATGAATTTGAAACCACGGGTTTCATCAAAACGTTGTGCGGCTTTTATCAGACCTAAATTCCCTTCATTAATCAAATCGGGAAGTGTCAAACCTTGATTTTGGTATTGTTTGGCCACCGAAACCACGAAACGTAAATTGGCTTTGGTTAATTTTTCTAAGGCAGCTTGGTCACCGGCTTTTATCTTTTGTGCCAATTCTACCTCTTCGTCAGCGGTAATCAAATCCACTTTTCCAATTTCCTGTAAATACTTGTCTAATGATGCAGTTTCACGATTCGTAACCTGCTTGGTAATTTTAAGTTGTCTCATAGTGGTGTCTCCCTAATTTTTTAAGTGTACAGATGATTATACGTGGGGAGTTACAAGAAAGTTACAAAAAAGAATAAATAAAATCAATTGCCCATGATTAGCTTTTTTTATTTATACCATTTAGAAATCATTGTTGTCCTATACTATCTAAGTATAGTCCCTATGGGACAACCTTGTAATTTGGTAATGTGCTGTAAAATAGTTGGTCAGTTTTTGTTGTGGTTTGCCCCGTTCATTTTACTTATTTCCTTTTGCTCTATTGTGCGTTTTACATAACATTTCACAATTTTTGATGTCTGTTGCGCCACCTTTGCTCCATGCAGAAACATGGTCGGCATCCATTTCGGCTAATGACCAAATTTTATTTTTGTTGGCATTGTTTCCAATGGCGCACAGCGGACAATTTGAAATTCCTTTTTGTTCGGCTTCTGCCTTTTGTTTACCAAAAACGGATTTTTTTGTTGCTTCGTCAAAAACACGAACTTCCAAAAGTTTGGTGTCAATTGAACCGCCTAATAGGTATTCGAAAATTCCTTTTCTGTTTTTTACATAAGGATCAGCATAGAATTTTTTTAATTCGTCCGATACAGTTTTTGAATTATAAGGCTGTTTGCGATAGGTTTCATATAAACGTCCCCATTCAAGACCACGCATTTCGCTTTCAACGTCTGTAAAAACAGTAGAAACCCAATCTATAACACTAATGAAATAGTTTTTCAACTCTGTTATGTTCGTGTCAAAGCGGTGTCTGCTCATATAATCGCCAATATTTCCTTTGCTTACCCAATCAAGTGCTCGTTCTAAAAATTCTTGTCGGTTTGCACTACCGGATACATAAGCACCCCATTTTTGAATGTTTGCGTTTTGGCTGTTGCTAAATTCTTCTTTTCCAAGGGTTACAAATGGACCAGAATAAACTGCGTTTAAAAGTTCTTGATTGTTGAGTGGAACTCCCGCTATGTTTATAGTTCTGAACCATTCTTTTATTTCACTTTCTGTTCCCTCACATTCATAAATAAGAAGCTTTGCGTTTAAAATCTTTTCTTGTTTGTCGGTTGCAATACCACTAAAATATTGCTCCATTCCGTTCTCATCTTTTACGGCAAATTTGTTAGTTACAAATCTGCCGAAACTTGTAATTCGTTGTTGCCCGTCTAAAACTTCAACACTGTCATTATTTACTCTGTTGAAATAAATTAGTCCTAATGGATACCCTTTTAAAATGGACGAAATAACGGCAACATCTCTTTTGCCGTCTGCATAAATATAATTTCTTTGGTATTCGGGTTGAATGGTCAAAGTTCCTGACAAACCAAACAATCCTTTGCCTTCCAATTCATTGTAAATAAAACCTTCGCAAATGTCCTTTATTGTAATGTCTGTTCTTAACGTTGTGTTCATTTTAATCTCTTTTTATCTTTTAAAAATGTATTGGCATTCAATGCTGAAACTACTTTTTTGCCTGTTTTTGCTTCTAATTCCTTGCGGGCATTTCCGGCAATAGTACCACCTTGTTTGGCTACTTTTTTGCTTTCTTCAAAATTTTTAGGATCTACTGCTGCCGAAATATCTTTGGTAGATGCTTCTGCCAACATATTCAAAATAAGTTCAGTATTAGTCATATTATCCCGAAGGTTTTCTTTTTTCAACCCCTTCAAAACTTTATATTCTTTGGTGGTTTTGCCGCTCCAGGTTTTGGTGATAATATCGGTAAGTGTGGCAAATTGTTGTCCTTTTTTATGGCCTAATCGTTTCCACTCATCGGTTAGTTCTTTGCGAATTTCGATGCTTTTGAGGCGTTGGTTGATCCAACTTTCGCTATACCCCAAATTCATATATTGCTGCAAAGCCCTATCGATAGTCAGTTCAGGGTCTTGCATTTCGTCTATGCGTTCGCTGGCTATTTGTGCCAACCACAATTTAAATGGTTCTGCCTTTGGCGAAGGTACAGATTGTATTAACCGAAACAGTTGTTCGGTAGTGGCTACATCGGTTTTATAAAATTTGCCATCGGTTGACTGCATTTTCAGTTGACTACAATTTGTAGCCATCTGACTTCCTTCTGCTTTAAGCCTAGTTTTTAGTACGCTCCAATACTTTCTCGGATTAGGACTTTCAGTTAATATTTCTATTATATCAATAATAGAAAAATACCATTGTTCTTGTTCCGTATCCCAATGGGTGCGCACCTTTTTCTCTTCAAATAGTTTAATTTCATTAATCATAATTAGTTCTGTTTTCTAATTAATAAATAGCATTTTGATGTCTGCTGCAAGCATTTTCAACCGGTTACAATTTGTAACCGTTTCATTTCCCTCTTCTTCTAGTATCTTCTACGGTTTGATAGTCAATAATGTTGTGTTCATTATTTCTTGTGTCTAATTAAAATTCGGCTGTATATTCTGCTTCCATTTATATAGCCTCTATCTATTTTACCCTGCCAATTTGGATTTATTAAATCAGGTATTTTTCCATCTTTTGCATCTGTGTCGCTTCCTAAAATTTCAAATTGCTCAGGGGAATATTTGTCCAAAAATGTAATTGGCACACCCATCGCACCTTCGTAATCGCTTGGGATAGCATCTGTAAAAGGGACTTCAATAGCATTATAATTGTCATATACTTTATAAGAACCGATACCTTTCAACTTTTTGTTATATCGCAAATTATCTTCGCTAGTCATAAGAGCTAAAGGTTGATGCCTCTTGCCGTGGTCTATATTGGTAAGCCAAAGACAATTATTTGTGGCAACGATTCTGTTTCCGCTTTTATCTACAGCGGCTTCAGTGCCATACAGTTCGTAGTTATCAGGCACTACAAAGCCTGAAATCCATCGTCCCATTCCTGTACCTAACCATATTTTGTTTTCTTTGATTAACGGAAAAACTTCTTTGAAGGTGATAACATTGATATTGCCAATAATTAGAAATTGTTTATTGGCATCGATAATCCAAGATAAGAAATCACGAAACAAAGAAAAAGGAGGATTGGTTATGATGATATCGGCTTCATCCCTTAGTTTTTTAATTTCAGCACTTTTAAAATCGCCATCGCCTTTAAGATAATTCCACTCTAAATCGTTGATGTCAATTTTTCCATCTCCCGATTTATCTCTTTCCAACGTAAATATTTTACCATTTACCCTTGTTTTCATTTCGTCATACTGCGGTTCATTGACTTCAAAAAGTGTGGGTTGGTAATTGCTGCTATACATTTTGCTTTCTACTGCATAACTGGTGCTGATTAATTTCTTTAGTCCAAAGCGTCCAAAATTTTGTGCAAAAAACTTAGTAAAATTGCTCCATTCGGGGTCATCGCAAGGCAATAAAACAGTTTTACCCCGAAATGCGTTGGGGTCATATTCTAAATAAGCTGCTATTTCTTTTTCTATGTCGTGGTACTGCGTATAAAACTCGTCATTCTTTCCGTTTTTAGCCTTTGATAAATCACTGTGTGCCATTAATTCTGTCTATTTGTTTGGATCGTAAATGTAGGATTTAAATTTTGTTTTTCAGTCGGTTTTTTGTCGAGTTGTCAGTCGTCCTACACTTGCTTGTAACTCATACCAATTGTAATTTAAAATGGTCTAATCCATTTAAAAATTTTAGGTTCTACGGGAAATGTTGTGAAATTCATTTTTTTTGAACCTTAAGTTCACACCAAAACTTAATTACTTTATTTTTCTTAATGGTTTAAATCTTTGTGAATTTTATTCTGAGACTACAAAGTTGAGAAAATACAGGAATGAACCTTTCGAATCAGGAACCAATAAAAAGCCCCGTTATTTTTATTTAACGGGGCTTTGAAATATAAGATGAAACGAGTTTCTACCAGAATACAGAATATAATGCTACTAAAATACCTACGATAATCAAACTTCCAGCTAAAAACGCATTGTTCACTTTAAACATAGAAGAGTCGATTTCTAATCCTTTGGTTTTCAAACCACGTTTTTGGTCAATTAAACTAATAACAATCATAAGAACCACACATATTGCAAAAACAAAACCCATACGGTCAATGAACGGAATTTCATATAAACTTGTTCCGTCCTCTTGGGTTACTAATGCAGAAAAACCAGTTGAATGTAAAAATTCTAAATTCATAAAATTTGGTAAGAATTTAAAAATTACCGACAATACAAATCCTCCAATGGTTGCAAACATGGCTGCATTGGAACTTGTTTTCTTCCAGAAGAATCCCATAATAAACATGGCGAAAATACCTGGACTCACAAATCCTGTGTATTCTTGAATAAATTCGAAACCACCTTTTTTGTCAATTCCCAAATGTGGAGCAATGATTACGGCCAAAAGCATAGCGACAAGAACCGTTATTTTACCCACTCTAACCATTTTCTTTTCACTGGCATTAACATCAATTTTTTTCTTAAAGATATCCAAAGTAAAAATGGTTGAAATACTGTTAACTTTACCTGCCAATGAAGCCACAACTGCTGCTGTTAAAGCAGCAAAAGACAATCCCTTCAATCCAACCGGTAATAAATTTAACAATACCGGATAAGAACGATCTGGATTTAAAACTCCGTCAGGCCCAAGTAATTCTGTTTGTAAACCACCTTTCATATAAATAACATAAGCTGCAATTCCTGGCAAAACCACAATAACAGGCATTAATAATTTTAAGAAAGCCGCAAATAAAATACCACTTCTGGCCGTTTTTAAATCGGCTCCTAAAGCTCTTTGTGTGATGTATTGATTGCAACCCCAATAATTTAGATTCACAATCCACATACCCCCAAGCAATACGGTAAGTCCCGGTAAACTAGGGAAGTTAGGACTATCTTTTTTGAAAATCATATGAAAATGATCTCCCGATTGATCCATCATATAGTGAAAACCCTGTATCATCCCATGTTGTCCATTTAATTCAGCCACTTTATCCAATGCTAAATAAGTGGTCACCAACCCTCCGAAAATTAGGAAAACCACCTGGATAACGTCTGTATATCCAATTACTTTCATACCTCCCAAAGCTATAATAATAGCAAAGAAAGCCAGGCCATACATACATATATCTAAGTTAATTCCTGAAATGCCATTGATAGCTAACGCCCCTAGGTAAAGAATAGAAGTTAAGTTTACAATTACATAAAGCAACAACCAAAAAACGGCCATTATCATAGCAATATTTCCATTGTATCTTTCACTCAAAAACTGGGGCATCGTGTAAATTTTATTCTTTAAATACACCGGGATAAAAAAGACTGCAACAATAACCAATGTCAGTGCAGCCATCCACTCATAGGTTGCAATAGCTAAACCCATTTTGAATCCGTTACCTGACATGGCAATGAATTGCTCAGATGAAATATTAGAGGCAATTAAGGAAGTTCCAATGGCCCACCAAGTTAATGACCCC
>JBIKPM010000099.1:0-7166 GCA_044357435.1 Flavobacterium sp.
AGTTAAATAGTAGGCCAAGAAAAATTTATGGTTTTAAAACACCAAATTATCTTTTTTCTAAATATATTCGCGATAATAAACTTGCATTTAGTTGTTGAATCTACCTTGAATAAAATATAATTAAACAAAAACAATATGAAAAGAGAAGTTTGTACCGCATTAGTACTGGAAGCCAAGCAAGAAAAAAAAATCACCTACCAGCAAATTGCTGAGGCCATCAATAGAAATATAGTTTGGACAACTTCGGCAATTTTGGGGCAAAATACCTTTGATGCTCATGAAGCTAAAACAGTTTGCCAATTACTTAGTTTAGATGCGAGTATTGAAAACGCATTGCAAATCTTTCCAGAAAAAGGAACAACAGCCATAATGCCTCCAACAGACCCATTAATTTATAGGCTTTATGAAATTGTATTAGTCTATGGCGAAACAATAAAAGAAGTGATTCATGAAAAAGTGGGAGACGGGATTATGAGTGCAATAGATTTTACAATGGATATCGAAAAAGAAGAAAATCCAAAAGGAGATCGTATCAAAATTATTCTGGACGGAAAGTTTCTGGCTTACAAAAAATGGTGATTTATTTAATATAAGCTCCAGTTGAAAAATCTTAAATGCCTTAAATGGCAGAAGAAAAAACACTGCCTTTGAGAAAAGCATTTTAAAAAATATAAACAGACTTGTAATTATTGGAAACGGATTTGATTTGGCTCACGGATTACCAACTTCTTATAAAGATTTTATTGATGATTATTGGAAAACAACAGTGAAACTAAAGGAACAAAAAGGATTAAATACAAAGATGATTTAGTTGATTTAAATTGTTCATTGGGACTTTAATCTATAATATAGAAATTGAGGCAATTGAAAGCGTTAATAATTTCAGGATTTAAATCTATTTTCTGTTCTCTTACTCTAAATCAAGAATTCATCCGTGTTTTAAACATTCTTTAATGAAACTTAATTGCTTCATTTTATTAACAAATGTTTACTGAAAAGTCACTCCAAATATATTACTTTTGTATTTAGAATTTTTCTAAATAAAGCAATGTTAGATATAAATAAAGTTAGAGCGGATTTACCCATACTTTCGAGAACCGTAAACGGAAAACCATTGGTTTATTTTGACAATGGTGCCACATCGCAAAAGCCACAAATCGTGATTGATGCGATTGCGAAATATTATCAGGAAATTAATGCCAATATTCATCGTGGCGTTCATACTTTGAGTCAACTGGCTACGGATGCTTACGAAGAATCAAGAAATAAAATCCAGAACCATATTAATTCAAAATTTGCCCACGAAGTGATTTTTACTTCGGGAACAACGCATGGAATCAACGCCATTGCCAATGGATTTTCTTCGCTATTAAAATCAGGCGATGAAGTTTTGGTTTCCGCACTGGAACACCACAGCAATATTGTGCCTTGGCAAATGTTATGCGAGAAAACGGGAGCCACTTTACGAGTGATTCCAATGAATGAAAAAGGGGAATTGATACTATCCGAATACGATAAATTGCTTTCGAATAAAACCAAAATCGTGACCGTGAATCATATTTCAAACGCTTTGGGAACCATCAACCCAATCAAATATATGATTGACAAAGCCCATGAATTTGGCGCAGCGGTCTTAATTGATGGAGCGCAAGCCGTTCCGCATTTGAAACCCGATGTTCAAGAATTAGATTGTGATTTTTATGTTTTTTCGGGACACAAAATGTGTGGCCCCACAGGAATCGGTGTTTTGTATGGAAAAGAAACATGGTTAAACAAATTACCCCCTTATCAGGGTGGAGGCGAAATGATCAAAGAAGTGACTTTCGAAAAAACCACTTATGCCGATTTGCCTCACAAATTTGAGGCGGGAACTCCTGATATTGCAGGTGGAATTGTTTTGGGAGTTGCTGTTGATTATATGAATTCCATCGGTTTTGATGCTATTCAAAAACAGGAATTAGAATTGGTGGAGTATGGAACCAAACGGCTTTTAGAAATTGAAGGACTGAAAATTTTTGGCACAGCCAAGGAAAAAACATCGGTGATTTCGTTTAATATTGGCGAAATTCACCCTTATGATATTGGGACGATTATAGACAAATTGGGAATAGCGGTTCGAACTGGGCATCATTGCGCCCAACCGGTTATGGATTTTTTCAAAATCCCTGGAACAATACGAGCCAGTTTTGCTTTTTATAATACCAAAGAAGAAATTGACGTTATGGTAGAAGCTGTAAAAAAAGCACAACTCATGTTATCCTAAATATTAAATAAGATGAAACTATTCACAATACTATTATTAAGTGTTTTGCTTGGTAAAAGTTGTTCAAGTCAAACTAAAAATGATTTGAAAACTGCCATTTTGGAATACACCGCCAATACCAGAGGTTTTTATCAAAAAATTAGTGTCAAAGATCAAATGCTTACAGTTTCGAAAGACAGAAGCGGCAAAGACGAACCAGTTGCCACAAAAATTTCGGATGCAGATTGGAAGGAATTGGTTGGCTATTTTGAAACCATAAATTTGGATGGTTTGTCGTCTTTAAAAGCGCCGACAGAGAAACGTTTTTATGATGGTGCCGCCATTGCGAATTTGAAAGTCATTTATAAGGACAAGAGTTATGAAACCAACGCTTTCGATCACGGTTATCCACCGGCAGAAATCAAAAAAATAGTAGATAAAATAAACTCATTTGCCAAAAAAGAATAATGACAATACAAGAAATACAAGAAGAAATAATTGACGAGTTTTCAATGTTTGATGACTGGATGCAGCGTTATGAATACATTATTGATTTAGGTAAAAACTTACCCTTAATCCAAGAAGAATGTAAAACAGATGATAATCTCATTAAAGGATGTCAATCGAAAGTTTGGCTCAAAGGAGAACAAAAGGACGATAAAATAATCTTCACTGCCGACAGTGACGCCATTTTGACCAAGGGAATTATCGCGTTATTGATTCGGGTTTTTTCAAACCAAAACGCTTTCGACATCTTGGCAGCCGATACTGGTTTCATTGACAAAATTGGACTTAAGGAACATTTGTCGCCAACACGGGCCAATGGATTGGTTTCGATGATAAAAAATATAAAAATGTACGCATTGGCATTCGACGCAAAAAAATAAAAAAGTATGGAAAAAGCAATCGACACAAACCTATTAGGAACCGAAATTGTAGCAAAACTGAAAACCATCTACGATCCAGAGATTCCGGTTGATATTTATGAATTAGGATTAATTTATGACGTAATGGTGAACACCGATTACGAGGTAAAGATTTTAATGACATTAACCTCCCCTAATTGTCCCGTAGCGGAAAGTTTGCCCAGGGAAGTGGAAGAAAAAGTAAAATCGATTGAGCATGTAAAAGATGCCGAAGTTGAAATTACCTTTGATCCGCCTTGGAGCAAAGATTTGATGAGCGAGGAAGCCAAGTTAGAACTGGGAATGCTATAAAAAAGTATTCAGTCTCGGTTTTTCAGTTTTCAGGCTGTGAACTGCGACTGCGATTGAAAACAAAAAAAATGGAAGAAATTGTAAATAAAGTGGCCAATAGTGCCTTGGAGGTTTTTGATCTCGAAGATTATTACCCAAAGGGAATGCGGTCACAAATCGATATTTCGCTCTGGCTTCTTGAAGGTTTATTGTTGAAGGAAAAAGACTTTAGAGCGCATTTACAGCAGCACGATTGGTCACAATACCAAGACCAATATATTGCCATCAATTGCAGCACTGAAGCCATTGTTCCAGCATGGGCATCGGTTTTGGTTGCGATTCATTTGGCTCCTTTTGCCAAGAAAATCGTAAACGGAACCTTCGAAGATTTGGATTCGGCGTTGTATGAGGAATTGCTTTCTAAAATCGATTATTCGGTTTATGAAAACAAATCAGTAATCATAAAAGGCTGTTCAAAAAAACCAGTGCCTATGCGTGCTTACATACTGGCCGCACATTATTTGCAACCCTTTGCACGAAGCATTATGTACGGAGAAGCCTGCTCCGCCGTACCTCTTTTTAAAGCATCCAAAAAAGGGTAGTTTTTGGGATTTTTAGTATCTTTACTATTCCAAAAACAGTGATTATGAAAAAACCCTTACTTTATCTGGGATTTATTTTGGCGATGCTTTCGGTAAATGCACAACAAACTGCAAAGGACACCACAAGACTTTGGACAAAAAAAGGGCATATCACTCTGCTTTTTAACCAATCCCTATTTAATAATAAATGGCTGGCTGGCGGAACATCCAACTTTGCCGGGAATTTAGGGCTAAATTACGATTTCAATTATAAAAAAGGAGCCGTGATTTGGGACAACAAATGCATCGTTGCTTACGGTTTAACCAAAATAAAAGATGCGGACAGAGCCTCAAAAACCGATGACCGACTGGAATTCAATTCGCTTTGGGGCAAGAAAGCTTCTGGCGAATGGTACTATTCGATCTTTTTTAATTTTAAGACTCAAATGGATAGCGGCTTTGATGTAAACCAAAATAAAATTTCTCACTATTTTTCACCTGCGTATTTTCAATTTGGGCCTGGAATATTATGGAAGAAAAACGATAATTTAAGTGTCAATTTTGCGCCAACTACTGCTAAATTAATCGTAGTGGACAATCATTTTACTGAATTGGGTCCTTCATTCGGCGTTTTGCAGGGTGACAGCTCTAGATTTGAATTGGGCGCCAGCATTTTGGTCTATTGCAAATTGAATTTAATAACCAATGTTTCTATGGAAAACAGGCTCAATTTATATTCTAATTATTTACAAGATCCCCAAAATGTTGATGTCGATTACCAAATGAATGTGGTCATGAAAATCAACAGATACCTGTCGGCCAATATCGCCTTGCAAACCATTTATGATGACAATGCCATAAAAGCGGTTCAGGTAAGAGAGGTTTTTGGTCTGGGTGCGAATTATGGATTCTAAAAGTAATTTTTGTTATTCTTCCTTCTCCACGGCATCCTTATAATCCGGATACAAAAACTTGTTATACGGAAAACGTGTGATGTGAATTTGCCGCACGGCTTCATAGAGTCGTTCCCTTAATTCCTCGAAATTTTCTTTGTTTGTTGCCGAAATAAACAAGGCATTTTCTTCACCCACGCGATGCATCCAGGTCGTTTTCCACTCTTCGAGCGTGAAATGTCTTGGTGTTTTTTCAGTCATTAAATCATCTTCGTCGATGGTCAAATTTTTGTAGGCATCAATTTTATTGAAAACCATAATCACCGGTTTGTTATTCGCTTTTATGTCCAATAACGTTTTGTTTACCGAGGCGATATGGTCTTCAAAATCAGGATGCGAAATGTCGACAATGTGCAATAACAAGTCGGCTTCGCGAACCTCATCGAGTGTGCTTTTGAAAGAATCAATCAATTGTGTTGGCAGTTTTCGAATAAAACCTACCGTGTCTGAAAGCAAAAAAGGCAAGTTTTTGATGACCACTTTTCGAACCGTGGTATCCAAAGTGGCAAAAAGTTTGTTTTCCACAAAAACATCACTTTTCCCTATGGCATTCATCAAAGTGGATTTTCCCACATTGGTATAACCCACCAAAGCCACACGGACCATGGCACCGCGATTGCCTCGCTGCACGCCCATTTGTTTGTCGATGGTTTTAATTTTTTCTTTTAACAACGCGATTCTATCCCGAACAATTCGTCTGTCGGTTTCAATTTCGGTTTCTCCGGGACCACGCATCCCGATTCCCCCTTTTTGACGTTCGAGGTGGGTCCACATTCCGGAAAGTCTTGGTAATAAATATTGGCATTGTGCCAGTTCAACCTGTGTTCTGGCATAAGAAGTTTCCGCTCTTTGGGCAAAAATATCCAAGATAAGGTTCGTTCTATCCAGGATTTTGCAATCTATAATTTTGGAAATATTTTTTTGCTGTGAAGGGGTCAATTCATCATCAAATATCAAGGTCGAGATATTATTTTCTTTTACATAATGATTGATTTCCTCTATTTTTCCGGTACCCAAAAATGTTTTAGGATTGGGTTTTTCCATTTTTTGCCAAAACCGTCTTACCACCTCACCACCAGCCGTATAAGTCAAAAATTCCAATTCGTCAAGATACTCGTTGAGTTTTTCTTCGCTTTGGTTTTTGGTAACCATCCCAACAATGGCCGTTTTTTCGAAATTTATTGTTTCTTTTTCTAACATGTCTTTGAATAAGTTACAAATTTAATGATTTGCCAAGGACTTACGAAGTTGTGGGCTTATAAAAATTAGCCAAATCTTTGGAACAATCCTTTCAAACCCAACTAAAAAAACCTACTTAATTCCTTTGATTCTCGGAACCATCAAAGCAATCACAAATCCAAAAATGCCGATAAAGGCAAATGAAAATCGCAAACTTGACAATTCGGCAATGTAACCAATGACCGGTGGTCCCATCAAAAAGCCTAGAAAACTTACTCCGGAAACCGCCGTCAACGCTTCGCCAGTTGGAATTGTAGGGTGTTTTCCCGCAATGCTGTAAAGTGTGGGAACAATGGTGGAAACGCCCAATCCCACAAACATAAAAGCGATCGTTGAAGGAATTAGGAATGGGAAAAATACCGCGGTAAATAATCCTGATGAAATCATAATCCCGCTGATTTGCATTACTCTTATTCGTCCAAATCTATTAATTAAACCATCCCCAAAAAAACGTCCGCTTGCCATCATAATCATAAAAGAAGTATACCCCAAAACAACCAAGGAACCGGGAACTTTGACAACGTCTTTGAAATATACTCCGCTCCAATCGAACATAATGCCTTCGCTGGCCATACTACAAAACCCGATTATTCCCAATAAAATTAAGGACTTGTCTCGTTTTCTGAATCCTTTTTTCTTTTCGCGTCGGGGAATTTCTTTGACTTTAATCAAAAATCTGAAATTAAAAACAACAAACAAAAGTACGATTGTGGCTACTATTAAAAAGTGCGTATATGTGGTGAGATGCAGCGATAACATTCCGAGACCTCCCAAAGCACCCGTAAATCCCGCCAAACTCCACACACCGTGAAATGAAGACATAATGGTTCTTTTATAGAGACCTTCCGAATAGACTCCTTGGGTATTTAAAGATATGTTTGACAGGTTTGCAAAAATTCCAAAAATGTATAATCCAAGTCCCAGTTGCCAGGCGTTTTGGGCCAATCCGATATTG
>JBIKPM010000005.1:0-20274 GCA_044357435.1 Flavobacterium sp.
TAGGAATCACTAATTGGAGGGAACTCAATAAGCCAAAATACAATGATTTTTGGAGTCAAAACATCGACATCAAGCAACTTGTTGCCGAAGAAGGAATGTTTAAGGGCGAAAAATACCGGTATGTTGTGTTGAGAAAAACGGTTCTGTATCCTCAAAAAACAGGAAAATTGGTCATAGAACCTTTGTCATTGGATATCGATGTACAATTGCCTACCAATCGCAGAAATATATTTGGACAAGTAGTAGTCACCGAAGGCAACAAAAGAGTATCTGCCGGCGCAAAAACAATAACCGTTAAATCACTTCCGGAGGCCGGAAAACCAGAAGATTTTTCGGGTGCTGTGGGAAAATTTGATTTTAAGGTGACACCATCAAAAACGAATTTAAAAAACGGGGAAAGCCTTGATTTATTGGTTAGTGTTACCGGTAGCGGGAACATGAAATTATTCAATTTGCCAAAGCCCGTGGTGCCAAATGCACTAGAAATGTACGATCCCGTTCACGACGAAAAAATAAACACGGCTTTGTCAGGAATGTCGGGGAAAATATCGGATAGTTATGCCATTATCCCCCAATTTAAGGGGAATTACCCAATAAAATCAATGCGTTTTTCTTACTTTGATTTGGGTTCGGGAACGTATAAAACCATCAGTTCACCAGAGATAATGATTCATGTTTTAGACGGTCCTTTGGCTGCCAACCAAACCGTGGCGGCTAGTTTGGGAGTCTCCAAAAACAGAATTTCCAGCAGCGAACAGTTCAAATTCATTAAGTTAAAAACCAATCTTTTGTCAATGAAAAAAGACGATTTCTTTGGGTCGAATACATTCTATGGATTGCTGTTTTTGCCCTTTTTAATTATGCCGTTGATTGTACTTTTCAAAAAGAAAAAAGACGCCATAGATGGGGATATCACGGGAAACAGAATAAAAATGAACAACAAGTTAGCCAAAAAATATTTGTCGGAAGCCAAAAAGCAAATCAACAACAAAGAGCCCTTTTATGTGGCGTTAGAAAAAGCGATGCATAATTTTCTGAAAGCCAAATTACACATCGAAACTTCTGAAATGAGCAAAAGTAACATACAGGAACTTTTGATGTCTAGAAATGCCAGTCCAGAAACGGTAATCGATTTTATTGCCCTTACGGAAAACTGTGAACTGGCACGTTATGCACTTATTTCGAGTTCCACTATTCAGCAAGATTTTGACAAAGCAGTTTCGATAATTTCGGATTTAGAAAAACAGATTTCTTAATAAAATGGTACGCAGATTAAATGGATGCAAGCAATGCCGATAAAAAAATCTGTGTTGTCTACGTTCCAAAAAAACACAAATGATGAAAAAGATAATTTTTATATTTCTACTGACAACCCAATTTTTATTTGCCCAAAATGGCTTTGACAAAGGGAATGCTTTGTACCAAAAAGGAAAATACGAGCAAGCAGTTACTGCCTATGAAAGCGTTTTAAAAACCAAAGAACATTCGGCGGAACTGTATTTTAATTTGGGAAATTGCTATTATAAGTTGAATAAAGTGGCTCCTGCGATTTACAATTATGAAAAAGCATTATTGCTCCACCCAAATGATGCTGAAATACAAAACAATTTGAAATTCGCCCAAAAATTAACTATTGATGAAGTAAAAGACATACCAAAAGTGGGCTTTTCAAAACTGATTCATAATTTCACTTCCGTCTTTCATTACAACACTTGGGCATGGATTTCAGTACTGTTATCTACCCTATTTCTATTGTTTTTTATGGGTTATTATTTTTCGCAAATAGCCTTTTACAAACGGGTTTTTTTCTTTGGAATGTTTGCACTGGTTTTATTGTTATTGATTAGTGTTTCGACCGCAATCTCAGAGAAAAATGATTTCGAAAATGAAAAACCGGCCATCGTTTTCGGGGAAGCAAACGAAGTAAAAAGCGAACCACAAAAGGCTAGTCCTACCGTTTTTAGTTTGCACGAAGGAACCAAAGTTTTTGTGCAAGAAACATTAAGTAATTGGAAAAAAATTCAGTTAACTGATGGAACTGAAGGCTGGATTGAGAAAACTGCAATTAAGGAAGTGAAATAGACTTCAGGTTTCAGGTGGCAGATTTCAGTTTGCGAAGTTTAGAGTCTTGTTGCTGCTATCTTGAATCTGTCACCTGAAACCTGCTTACTTTCTCTTTAAATCCTTATACCATTTTTCAATAGAAGGGTACACGAATCCGGCGGTTTTTTGGATAGGGTAGTAAAAAAGTGATTTGTCTAAAGTTGTCTTTTTAGCCAGAAAATTATTGTAATTTATCTTTTCGAAAAAATTTAAAAAGATACTTACAATTAATATCGTTTTTAATATTCTGAAAAAACCGCCACCAGCTTTGTTAAGCCAGCCTAAATAAGCAAAACTGGACATTCGAGTTAAGAATTTTGCCAATAAAGAAATTGCAACAATTACCAAAACGAATGTGACTATAAAAGCCGCAATTTGGATTGTTTTAGGATTCCAATGCACAAAACCAGAAAGTATTTCTTTTACCAAAAAAGAAAATTTTACGGCAAAGTAAATTCCTAAAAGCAACGAAATTAGAGAAGCCAACTCCACAAAAAGACCATTTTTTATGCCTTTGTACAAACCAAAGGCAAGCAAACTTCCCAGAAAAATATCTAAAAAACTCATTTTTCAATTTTTAAGTTCAAATGGCAAATATAAAGGAATAATCCATTTTCAACTCCTTATCTTTGCCAATTAATTATATGTCTGAAGTGTTAAAATTTCCGATATTGTCCTAAAGCTTTTCGAAGGGCTAAACATCAATACTAAAATCAATTATGTCAAGAGATATTCAACTTAAAGAACGCTGGGAACAGCTTGTCAACCTACTTTCAGATCAGTTTTCGCAAGGAGAAGACTTAGATCTTGATGCCATAATTTATTTAATTGGTGTGCAAGAACTTGGAAAAGTGCACCGAACCTACGAAAAAGACGAGAAACTCAACCTGATGCACATCGCTATTTGTCGATTATTGGAACCTTATGGTTTCTATGAATTTGAATTTTTCGACGAAGATGGCTGGCCACATTATAAAGTAAAAGAAGAATTACCACCATTAAAAGCAGGGGAACAATCGGTTTTGATGAAAGAAGCTATTGTGAATTACTTTATCGAAAAGGAATTAATTGATTAATTTTTTATAGTACGAACAAGTCGCGACTTGTCCCTATCAACAAAAATACCTAAATTCGCACTCTCAATTATTGGATGAAAATGATAGACAAGATAAAAGAATATATTGGTGAAGCACAAGCTTTTTCAACACAAAATGCAGCAGAACTAGAAGCCTTTAGAATCAAATTTTTGGGAAGTAAAGGACTTTTGAAAGACTTATTTGTTGAGTTTAAAAACGTGCCAAACGATCAAAAAAAAGAATTTGGACAGGTCATCAATTTGTTGAAAACCACCACTGAAGATAAGGTAAAAACCATTCAGGAATTACTCGAAAGCAAAGAAGAAACCAAAGGATTTTATGGTGACTTGACTCGCTCGGCAGAGCCAGTAATCATTGGTTCCCGTCATCCAATTTCATTGGTAAAAAATCAAATTATCGACATCTTTTCAAACGTAGGTTTCAACGTTTCCGAAGGTCCTGAGATTGAGGATGATTGGCATAATTTTACCGCACTGAACCTTCCAGAATACCATCCGGCACGTGATATGCAGGACACGTTTTTTATCCAAACCAATCCCGATATTTTATTGCGCACCCATACTTCATCCGTACAAGTGCGTTACATGGAAAACAATAAACCGCCTATCCGGACGATTTCGCCAGGAAGAGTTTTTCGGAACGAAGCCGTTTCCTCTCGTTCGCATTGTATTTTTCACCAAGTCGAAGGTTTGTACATTGACAAGGACGTTTCCTTTGCCGATTTGAAGCAAACGCTATTGTATTTCACCAAAGAAATGTTCGGCAAATCAAAAATCCGCCTTCGCCCTTCTTATTTTCCATTTACCGAACCAAGTGCTGAAATAGATATTTATTGGGGACTAAAAACCGAAACGGATTACCGCATTACCAAAGGAACCGGTTGGTTAGAAATAGGTGGTTGCGGAATGGTTGACCCAAATGTCCTGAAAAATTGCAACATCAATCCAGAAGAATACACTGGTTTTGCTTTTGGAATGGGAATCGAAAGAATCGCCATGTTGTTATACCAAATTGGCGATATCCGGATGTTCTATGAAAATGACGTTCGTTTCTTGGAGCAATTCAAGGCGAGTATTTAATTGCATCAACCCTTTCAGGGTTTTAAACCCTGAAAGGGTTCCGTTTAAAATGAAAAAAGACATCATCATCCCAGTAGTAGAAAATGTTTTCCTTGCCGCAGTCCAAGAATGGAGCGACGACTTTATGGAAAAAGTTTGGTATGCTTACTTAATTAATGATAGTGATTTCCTTATCGAAAGCGTAATGATTGTCTCCAAAGCTTTTGGAACCATTGATGGCGAGATGAAAAAAACCTCGCTTTTGCGTCACGCCTTTGTCGAAGTTCCAGCCGTTTCGGTGGTGAAAATAGAAATGATGGAGAAAAGTGTTTTGGTGCTCAACAACGAGTTTATGGTCACTTTTTTTATTGGAGATACGCTATACGACAGGAAATTCATCTTCAAGGCAAATTCCATCACTCCAGATTATGTGGAGGAAGTACCCATTTTATTTATGGATGGGGTGATTGTGAGGTAAAATATAACCTGAATTTGTCATTTATTATGACACAAATAGTTTAATCCAGTTTCTCTGTCAGTTTTTCAAAAACCTTTTTTGCAGATTTTCCTTCATATAAAATACTGTAAACTGCATCAATAATTGGTGTTTTGGCTCCATAACCCAGATTCAGATTATAGGCGCTTTTTGCGGCATAATAACCTTCGGCAACCATACTCATTTCCATTTGGGCTGATTTTACGGTATAGCCTTTCCCAATCATGTTTCCGAACATTCTATTTCTGGAAAAAACGGAATAACCCGTCACCAATAAATCCCCCAAATAAGCAGAATCATTGATATTGCGCTTCATTTTGTGGACTTTCCTGATGAATTTTTTCATCTCCCTGATACCATTACTCATCAACACCGATTGGAAATTATCGCCATACCCCAATCCGTGTGAGATTCCTGCGGCAATGGCATAAATATTTTTGAGCATGGCGGCGTATTCAGTGCCTATAATGTCATCTGAAATCTTAGTTTTGATGTAATTACTGGATAAATTATGAGCCACTATTTTTGCCTTTTCTTCATCGCCACAAGCGATTGTCAAATACGACAAACGTTCCAAGGCTACTTCTTCGGCATGGCAAGGACCCGTAATTACGCCAATATTTTCGAAGGGAATATTGTAGGTTTTATTAAAATGTTCGCCCACAATCAAACTCGTTTCAGGAACAATTCCCTTGATTGCCGAGAAAATAACTTTGTCTTTTAGCGGCAGGGTCAATTTCTCAAATTCTTTACTCAAAAAAGCCGAGGGAACTGCAATGATAATGTAATCCGCATAAGCAACGGCTTCATTAATATCGCTAGTAAGTTTTAATTTTTTGGTGTCAAATTCGACAGAACTTAAGTAATTGGGGTTGTGGTGGTATGTTTTTATATGCTCAATGGCATCTTCATTTCGCATATACCAAGTAATTTCTTCTAAATTAACGCAAAGCATTTTAGCAATCGCTGTTGCCCAGCTACCGCCACCAATTACTGCAAACTTTAGATTTTCTGTCATTTTTTCAATAAGATTTTTTCAAAAGTAATTAAAAATACACAAAATAAGGCAAAAGATTTAAGTCATAAAAAAGGTGTTAAAACACCAAAGTCAAAAGAAAATTTATAAAATAATAAAATAATGCCGACTTGTTACAATATATTTACATTATCTCCGTTGTAACTCATTATATATTAGTTTTTTACAAAATATATAATGGTTTCAATTAGTTAGTTTTGTTTTAGTAATTTGAAAAGGCGTGTCTATCATGTATAGGAACGCCTTTTTATTTTTTGTAAAGATTATTGTGATCGATGTATTCCCAAACTTCCGAAGGTAATAAAGGCTGTACATTCTTCTTTTTTTTGATGTTTTCCCTAATAAAGGTAGATGAAATTTCTACAATTGGCGCATTAACATAATGAATCTTGAAATTGTTTTTAATCGCTGGATTTTGCTTCGCCGGGTCGCCTTTTCGGTTCGTGTCTTCTTCTGTTTCGCCTTTGCCATCGAGTCTAGGATACACATAAATTTCATGATTTTGTAAAATCACCTCGTAATTTTTCCACTTGTGCAAGGACTTCAAATTATCTTCGCCCATAATCAATGAAAAAATATGTTTGGGGTATTTTTCCTGTAAATAAACCAATGTGTTCACGGTATAATTTGGCTGTGGTAACTTGAACTCAATGTCCGAAGGTTTGATTTTTGGATAGTCTTCCGTAGCTAAGAAAACCAACTGAAGCCTTTGATAATCATCAAGCAAAGACTGTTTGCTTTTTAACGGATTGTGAGGTGTTACGACCATCCAAATTTCATCTAACCCTGAATATTCCGCCAAGTGATTGGCAATAATCAAGTGCCCGATATGAATGGGATTGAATGTTCCAAAATAGAGACCGATTTTCATTTTTTTAGTGATTAGATATTTGCCGATTAGTTATTTACAAACTCTTTTACCAATTGATAGGCTTCTTCTAAAGCGATATCCAAATCATAATTTTTAATAATAGCGTCAAATTGTGGTGCGGTGGCCAGTTCCACGTGGGCTTTTGCAATACGCATATTAATTTTTTCTTCACTTTCAGTTGAACGCTCTTTTAATCTCCTTTTTAACTCGTCAACACTTGGTGGTTTTACGAAAACTGCCAAGGTTTCCTCGGGAAATTTGTGCTTGATTCGTAATCCCCCAGAAACATCAATATCAAAAATCACGTTTTTTCCTTTGGCCCAAATGCGTTCGACTTCGCTTTTTAAGGTTCCGTAAAAATTATCGCGATACACTTCTTCCCATTCTACAAAATCTTCGTTTTTGATGTGCTTTTTAAACTCATCCAAAGACATAAAGTAATACTCTTTTCCATTGACTTCTTCGCCTCTTGGTGGTCGTGTTGCAGCTGAAATCGAAAACTCCAAATTCAAGTCTTCTTTTCCCAGTAAATGCCTAACGATGGTGGTTTTCCCCGATCCTGATGGCGCTGAAAACACTATTAATTTTCCTTTTTTCATTGGTAGTATATATATTTATTTAGAGACGCGATTAATCGCGTCTTTACTTAATCGTGACATTACAACACATTCAAAACCTGTTCCTTAATTTTCTCCAATTCGTCCTTCATCATCACAACTAATTTTTGCATTTGGGCATGATTCGATTTGGAGCCCATGGTGTTGATTTCACGACCCATTTCTTGGGTGATAAAACCTAGTTTTCTACCGTTGGCTTCCGTTCCGTTGATGGTTTCCAGAAAGTAATCCAGATGATTGGTCAGGCGTACTTTTTCTTCGGTGATGTCCAGTTTTTCAAGATAATAAATCAATTCCTGCTCAAAACGGTTTTCATCAACGTTGACTTTTAACTCTGAAATTGCTGTTTGTAAACGGTCTTTTATAGCCTGAACACGTTCTGGATCTAATGCCAGAGCATCGTTCATATATTGGCGGATATTACCGATTCTCAACTGGAATTCTTTTTCTAAAGAAGCACCTTCGTCTTTTCTGAAATCCCCGATATAATCTAGTGCTTCTAGGATCACTTTTTGAATTTCGGCCCAGTCATTTTCGTCGATTTCTTCCCTTTCGGTTTTTAAAGTATCCGGCATTCTGATGGCCATTTTCATTAATTCCGTTTCATCTGCATCAGGATGCACTTCGCGCAATTGATTGATGTAAGCTTTCACGATGGGAACATTCACTTTCGTTGAGGTTTGTTCGGCAGTGCTTTCGATAAAAATGGAAAAATCTACTTTTCCTCTCTCAAGTTTCAAGGCAATTTGGTTGCGCAAACCCAATTCCATTTCGCGGTAAGACGAGGGCATTCGAACGCTCAAATCCAAGCCTTTACTGTTCAAGGATTTTACTTCTACTGTTATTTTTTTGGTTGGCAATTGCAAACTTGCTTTGCCAAATCCAGTCATTGATTGTATCATATTATTTTCTAAAAAGAGTTCAAAGATAAGGAAAAACTGTTCAGGAGGCAGTTTTTAGTATTCAGTGTTGGATTAGTTTATATACTTTAGTTTTCAAAAATTATGTACATCAATGACTAGGCTTAATTTTGGCATTGAATACTAAAAAAACTGAACACTGCCTAATTTTTCTGCGTAACCAAATAAACGCCAGTAAATATAAAAATAGCCGAAATGATTTTGACTAACGTCAATTCGTCTTTTCCCAAACTGATTGCAAAAATGGTGGCGAAAACGGGTTGAAGATATACGAAAACGGCTATTGTGGTTGGTTTCAACTCTTTCATCGAAAGTAAATTCAATAGGTATGTCAAGAAGGTCGAAAAAATCACCACAAACCCTATTTTCCAATAAATATCAATGGGAAGCAAAGCCCAATTGACTGCTTCAAACTCTTCCCAGCCAAAAGGAAGAACCATTATAAACCCAATCAAATAAACCCACTTTACAAAGGTAAAAGCATTGTATTTATCCATTAATTTTTTGATTAATACTAGATATAATCCATAGGAAGATGCATTGACAAAAACCAGAAAATTCCCTAAACTCGCATTGGTGGCATTCCCCACGGACTTTCCGTACAAGATAAGAAAGGCAGTACCAATCAAGCCCAAAACAATTCCAAAAACCATCCGTTTTCTCATCCGTTCTTTGATGATAATGGCCGAAAGGACGAGCACAATCATAGGAGTTGAAACCATAATTACCGATGCCGAAATGGGAGTGGTTAGGGTCAACCCTTTGAAGAAAGAAAGCATATTTAGAGCTACTCCAAAGAAGGCTGACCAAATAATTCGAGGAAAATCGGCACGTTCAATTTTCTCGTTACGAACCGTTTCAGGCAATCTAGTGAAAAGCCAAACAAGCCAAAACAAAATCGTGGAACCCCCAACGCGCATTAAGATAAAACCATCGGCTTCAACATATTTTGGCATTACATCCTTTGCAATTGTAAAAGTAAGGCCGTAAATTATGGAAACTATTGTGGCACCAATGAGTGCGAGATTTCTTTTTGACATTAGACTAACGCTTTCATAACCTGGAGCATATTTTGCTGGCTGTTGCCAATATATATTTTGCCGTCAATAATAAAAACAGGGCGGCTTAAAAACGTGTAATGTTCCAGAATATATTTTTTGAAATCGGCTTCGGTTAAGGATTTATTCTTTAAATCCATCGATTTGTAGAGTTGTGCCTTTTTGCTAAAAAGTGCTTCGTAACTGCCGGAAAGGCGGTGCATTTCTTCCAATTCTTCCGCCGTAATCGGATCTTGTTTGATGTCGTGAAACACCAAATTATGGTCTTTTGGCAATGATTTTATGATTTTTCTGCAAGTATCGCAAGAAGCGAGATAATATATTTTGTTCATCTAAATTACAATTTATTGAATGCAAAGAAAATTCATTTGACACGAAAAATAATTATTTTTATAAAAAATTAAAAGTATTCCACTGAGGGGACTTATAATCCTTATTGAATTGCCCTTGTAAAATTTAATATAACCCTATTCTTAAATCTAACACTGCAAAAAATGGGAATCGCGTCAAATTTGGTGAAATTGAGAATGGTGTTGAAGATGAAGATGAAGATGATTTGATTAAAATAGGCGTTTTTCTACTATTGCAAGTAATAAATATAACCCACATTAAACCAAACCAACCAATCATTTGCTTTATTTTCTTTGTAAATGTCCGGGTTTGGATTTAAACCATCTACCCAGTTGGAAAAATAATACTGCAACCTCAAATCAATCATCAAATCAGATAAAGGAGCGAGTTTATAGCGTGTCCCAACACTAGAAACGACCGACCACACCGAGTTTCCTTCCGTTGAAAATCCAAAAGGACGATCATCAGTAGGAACCAGATATTTAGGAAAGGTGGTCAAAGGTGTTCCCAAAGACCCCATTGTTGAAGAAGCGGTGGCGTCATAAAAACTGAATTGAGCTCCAAGGCTAATAAATGGTCCCCAACTTTCTATTGTTGAAGTGAAGTCTCGAATACTAAAGGGGAAAAATTCAAGTTGCATTCCTATATTGGTGACAGCTGTGCTTCCTCGCATTGCCCGTAATTGATCTGCGCCAAAACTAGTGCGACTTGGAGCTACCCATTCCCCAAAATGCTTCAACTCCGTTTTATTGTAAGACAATTCGTTTCTTAATTTAAAGTGGTCGTTAAAATAAGTTTCGGGTGTATAGCAGTTACAGTCTGCCCGATATGAAAAGTTTAAATAGTGAATTATCCCAATTCCATACCCCGTATTTCCTGCATTTGTTTTTAAATCAAACCTTTCTCCATAGTCCGATTGAAATGCAACCGGGCCGGCAATTATGCCAATTTCGTGTGAAAATCCAAATTGCGCCATGGCATCATTTGCAAATCCAAAAAGGAGTAAACAAAATAATATAATGGATTTTTGGGTCATTTATGAGAGATTACTTTTTACAAATATATAAAAACAGCAATCATTGTCGGCATTATCAAACAAATATACATAAACCGCAAACTCTAGGGATATTCCATAAATAAAAGACACTCTTTTCTACGTTTTGACACTAATAATCCTGATTTTAAAACGAAAGGTTTCGGCATTTACAAAAAGTACTAAAATTAGATTAAGAAAATCAAAAAACACCTGCTATTATTCTTATAAAATGTATCTTTGTATATACTAACGAAAACGTTTTCTAAAACGTTAATAATCTAATAATCATGTCAAAAAGTATTACTAGTTTTATTGAAGCGGTTGCAAAAAAAAATCCGAATGAACCGGAGTTTATGCAAGCAGTCATGGAAGTTGCTGAAACGGTAATTCCATTTATCGAAGAAAATAAAAAATACCAAAACAAGATGCTTTTGGAAAGAATGGTAGAGTCAGATCGAATCATTATTTTTCGAGTAGTTTGGGTTGATGACAAAGGAGAAACTCAAGTAAACAGAGGTTACCGTGTACAGATGAATTCGGCAATTGGCCCCTATAAAGGAGGGATTCGTTTTCATCCTTCGGTAAATTTAAGCATTTTGAAGTTTTTGGCCTTTGAGCAAACCTTTAAAAATAGCTTAACCACTTTGCCCATGGGCGGCGGAAAAGGAGGTGCTGATTTTGACCCGAAAGGAAAATCAGATAATGAAGTTATGCATTTTTGTCAAGCATTTATGACTGAATTATCTAAGCACATAGGCGCAAATACAGATGTTCCTGCTGGAGATATGGGTGTTGGAGGAAGAGAAGTTGGTTATATGTTTGGGCAATATAAAAGACTGAGGAATGAATTTACAGGAGTTTTGACTGGTAAAGGAATTTCTTTTGGGGGGTCATTAATTAGACCCGAGGCAACAGGATATGGAGCGGTATATTTTGCACAAAGTATGTTGGCTACAAAAGGGGATAATTTTTCAGGCAAAACAGTTGTTGTTTCCGGGTCAGGAAATGTGGCACAATATGCAGTTGAAAAAGCAATTCAAATAGGAGGGAAAGTGGTTACAATGTCAGACTCCGCTGGATATATTTACGATGCAGACGGAATTGACGCTGCTAAATTGGCCCACATAATGGAGATGAAAAATGAGCTAAGAGGCAGGATCAGTGATTATATTACTATATATCCTAACGCAAAATACATTGCCGGAAAACGTCCTTGGGATGTACGCTGTGATGTTGCTTTGCCGTGTGCGACCCAAAACGAATTGAATGAAGACGAAGCCAAATTACTTGTGGCAAATGGATGTGTCTGTGTTACCGAGGGAGCAAATATGCCTTCTACGCCAGAAGCAATAATTGTTTTTCAAAAAGCAAAACTGTTATTTTCGCCAGGAAAAGCTTCTAATGCGGGCGGTGTGGCAACTTCAGGTCTTGAAATGTCACAAAATTCTTTGAGATTGAGCTGGACTTCCGAAGAGGTAGATCAAAAATTAAAGGAAATCATGTTACGCATACATGCTTCTTGCGTGAAATATGGCTCTGATGCCTCAGGTTATGTTGATTACGTAAAAGGGGCAAACATTGCAGGCTTTGTGAAAGTAGCTGATGCTATGCTTGCTCAAGGTGTAGTATAGTTTTTTTCAACAAAGAAAAAAATGCCTTCTTCCGTTGTTTCGGATGGAAGGCATTTTTATTATTTAGAAGAAACAAAATTCAAAAACTTTCGTTTGTATTATATTTGTGGACTGATATTTATTCAAATAATGAAAAAAAAATTTCTATATTTCCTGTTTATGATGGTTGTACAAATTGGTTTTGCCCAAAACAATTTGTTGTGGAAAGGCTATTTTTCATACAATGAAATTAAGGACCTGTCAGAATCTCAAATAGCTGTTTTTGCGGCTTCCGAAAACGCCTTGTTTTCCAGTAATATAAGCACTAACCTAATAAAAACTACCAATACCATTGATGGTCTTTCGGGACAAACTATTTCATCATTATATTATAGTCCAACGTTCAACAAAACACTCATAGGATATGAAAATGGGTTGATGATTGTAATCAACGTGGCCGACGGTAGCGTGCTCAACGTGGTTGACATTATCAATAAACAGCTTCCTGCAAACATTAAGAAAATCAATCATTTTATGGAATATAATGGGATTGTTTATGTTTCCTGTGATTTTGGGATTGTACAATTCAATTTGTCCACATTGCAGTTTGGCGACACTTACTTTATTGGCCCAACAGGACAAGAAGAAAAAATACATCAAACTACCATTTACAACAATGAAATTTATGCAGTTACTGAAAATTATGGAATACGAAAAGCAGTTATTTCGAATCCAAATTTGAATGACTTTGCGCAATGGCAAGGTTTTGATGGGGGATTTTGGAATGGAATTGTAACTTTCAAAAATCAATTAGTTGCTTATAATAAAAATAATCGAATTTATAAATATAGTGGGTCTTTCTTCAGTGAAATTTTGAATGTTGGACAAGCTGGGCTAGATATTAGAGCAACAGCTAATTATTTAATTGCAACTACTTCGAGTAGTGTGTTTATTTTCAATCCCCAATTAGAATTGGCCCGTCAAATAAATAGCAGTCAAATTACTGAAAGTAATCCTAGCTTTACTTGCGCAACAAGCATAGGTGATAAAGTCTATATTGGCACCAAAGAAGATGGATTGATTTCGACCACAATATCAGTTTCTTCCATTTTTGAAAATAACACGCCAATGGGCCCTTCCAGAAATAACGTATTTGCGCTTCAAGCAACGACAAGTGTGCTCTGGACTGTTTATGGAGGATATTCGGGAGACTATAATCCTTATACTTTTAACGGTAATTACCCAAATTCTTATGGAATTAGCAAATTAAGTTCAACAGGCTGGCTTCATATTCCCTATAAAAAAGTTTTAGGAGCCAAAGCAATTTCAAGAATTATTGTTAATCCTAATAATGAAAACCAAGTCTATGCCAGTTCCTTTTTTTCGGGTTTGTTGAAAATTGAGAATGACGAGCCCAACTTTTTATATAATGAAAACAATAGTACTTTAGAAGAACTTGTAGATTCTAGAGATCCAAATTATCATGATGATGTTCGAATCAATGGAATCGCATTTGATAAATCGGGCAATCTATGGGTAAATAACAGCTTGGTTGACAGGGGATTAAATGTATTAAAAACCAATGGACAATGGCAAAGTTATTCCTTGGGGACTATTTTGAAGGATAGTAAAGATGCTTTTTTAAGCAGAATGATTATTGACAAAAATGGCACAAAATGGTTTGGCGCTAACACCAATGGTTTGATCAGTTTTAATGAAACCAATAATAAATTTAAAAAAATCAGTATTGATTCGGATAAAGGCAATTTGCCCACAACCGACGTAAGAGCAATTGCAATCGATACTAGAAATCAACTTTGGATAGGAACCACAAGAGGATTACGTGTATTATCAAATGTGGGTAGTTTTTTTACCGAAGAACAAATGACGACCAATCCCATAATTATATTGGAAGACAATCTTGCCCAAGAACTTTTATATGAACAATTCATCACCGACATTGTGGTTGATGGAGCCAATGACAAATGGATTGGAACAGCAGACTCCGGCTTATTTTTAGTCTCCGCAGATGGTCAGGCTACCAAGTATCATTTTACCAAAGACAATTCACCATTGCCTAGTAACACAATAAACGACATTGATATCAATAGCGTAACCGGTGAGGTTTTTATTGCCACGGACAAAGGCTTGGTTTCTTTCAAGGGAACTGCAACTGCTGCAAAAGCGGATTTGAGCAATGTGTACATTTATCCTAATCCCGTAAGACCTGACTTCGAAGGGACAGTAAAAATCGCAGGGTTACTAGATAAAGCCAATGTTAAAATTACCGATATTGAAGGGAATCTGGTTTACGAAACCACCTCCGAAGGCGGTACAATTGAATGGGACACCACGGCTTTTGGAAAATATAAAGTAGCTTCGGGTGTATACATGATTTTTGTTTCGGCCCAAGACGGAATTGAAACCAAGGTTAAAAAAGTGATGATTATTCGATGAAATTGGTTTTAGTTTAGGGCTTAGTATTCCAACCTGAAACTTTAAACTTTAAACAAAATAAATGTTAGTCAAGACCAAAGCCATCGTCATTTCTTCACTCAAATACCAAGAAAAAAGCTTGATTGTAAAATGCTTTACACAGTCTAACGGATTAAAATCGTACTTTGTTCGTGACGCTTTTTCTTCTAGAAAATCAAACCAAAAAATTGCCTATTTCCAACCGCTGACTATTCTCGAAATCGAAGCCGTTCATAAAAACAAGGGAACTTTGGAAAACTTCAAGGAAATCAAAATTGCGACTCCATTTCAAACCATTCATTCAGATATTTTTAAGAGCACCATCGTGATGTTTATTTCCGAAATTTTGCATCATTCCATCCACGAAGAAGAAAAAAACGAAACCCTTTTTGCCTTTTTGGAAACGGCGCTGTTTTGGCTCGACAATCACTACGAAACGGCAAATTTTCACCTGATTTTAATGTTAGAAATTACAAAATATCTCGGCTTTTACCCTGATATTTCCGAAATGGAATTCCCTTTTTTCGATGCCAACGAAGGTATTTTCACACCGTTTCAAGGCATCGGTTCGCTCACCGAACACGAAACAAATCTCTTCAAAAAACTCATTCCTTTGAAATTCGACAACGACCAGAAAACCTTCCACGTTATCGAAAGACAAATCGTCTTGAAAGTTCTGATTGATTACTACGCTTTTCATCTCGACGGCTTCCGAAAACCAAAATCATTGGAGGTTTTGGCGGCGGTTTTTAGTTAGAACTAGTCTTAGCATTTGAATCTAATGCCAAATAAAAAAGGAAAAAAGGAATACACAAAACAAAATAAGTAATATCTGAGCGACTTTCATAAAAAGTTTTATTAAATCCAATTTCATTAAAATAATATAAAAAATAAATTATAATACTTAAAAACAAATTTAACCCACTATAAAAATATATCTCTTTTTGATTTTTGCATTGTAATCCAAATATAAAAGCCATACTTATAAAAACTAAAGTATATTTAAATGGAATTAATCCAGATGACTGAATAATAAAAGGATTCATTATTAAAAAATCATCAAAATGATTCCAAACGAAAGGCAAAAAAGTTATCAAGAAAGTTAAGATTGCAATTAAACCTAAAATTAAAATTTGTTTAAAATTAATTGAATTATTTTTTAATTCGAAAACAAATGCAATTATAAAAGGAATTACCAAAACATTCCTTGTTGAAATTGTTAGCCCAACTAATATTCCTGATAAAATTATTTTTTTTTGTTTCAATTCGTTTTTACCAAAATAAAAATTTAAAGCTGTCAAAACTAATGTACTGTTTAAAAAAAGATTGCTCCGACCTATAACTTCATGTAAATAAAAGGCACTACCAAGAATCAGTAAAATCAAAACAGTTTGAAAATCCTCGCTTACTTTTCTTTTTTTTAATAAAAAATAAAACAAAACTAAACCTAGAATAGAAAAATATCCAATTTCGCCCATTAGATAAAATGGCAATGCCAGAATAAAATAAAAAGGCATTGGTCCAGGATAATTTCCATCAAAAGATTTAGCGAAATAGACATATTTGTCATTAAAATAATTATTCCAAAAAGAGCTTATTACACTCCATCTATCAATTTTTAAAGTTTCAACAGGAACTTTTTGAAAAATAATTGCAAATCCAATTATAAACAAAGCAATAATTAATAAATTAATCCAATTCAAATGTTTATTTAAGTTGCGTATTAAAAATCTTGATTTCCAAACTAACAAATAAACTAAAAGTAAGGCTAGAGCAATTAAAAAAGAGTATTCGGTATATCTACAAAAATATTTAAGACCATAAATACAGTTTATAAACAAAAAGCAAAATAAGCTTATGTTTGTTTTGGAAATCAAATTTTTAATCATTTTGAAATAATTGAGATTTAAAAATATTTTTTCTACTCAAAAAATAGAGAAAAGAGGTTTTTAAAACACCGATGCCGTAAGTCATGCTTCTAGAAAAATTGATTGACGATGCTTCTTCGAAATATTTTGTAGGACAGGTTATTTCGGCTATTTCAAAATCATTATATAATATTTGAGCCAAAAATTGATTGTCAAAAATAAAATCATTAGAATTTTTATTGAAATCAATTTTTTTTAAAACCTCACTTGAATAAGCTCTATATCCCGTGTGATATTCAGAAAGTTTTTGATTCATTAAAATATTTTGCATTAAAGTCAAAAATCGATTTGCTATGTATTTATAAATTGGCATTCCTCCTTTCAATGCGCCATTTCCAAGAATTCTAGATCCTATAACTACAGGGTATACTTCATTGGCAATCATGTAACACATAGAGTGAATCAATTTTGGTGTATACTGATAATCTGGATGCAGCATTATTATAATATTAGCATCTAATTCTAAAGCTTTGTTATAACAGGTTTTTTGATTTCCTCCATAACCCAAATTGTTTTCATGTTTGATAATATTTTTAACCCCAATTTCTTTGGCAACCCGAATAGTTTCATCGGTACTATTATCGTCTACCAAAATAACATCATCAACAATGTCAAATGGAATTTCACTATATGTTTCTAATAATGTTTTACTTGCGTTATAGGCTGGAAGGACAACTATTATTTTTTTATTTTTAATCATTTTTGAAAATAAATCAATATTTTCATGTAAAAATAGTTTTTTTATTCAAAACAACTAATTTATCGTTTCAACTTGATGTTTTCAGAAAACCTAAATCTATAAGTAATAAGAATTTTTTGCTGTCGTATAAATAATTCATCAATTCGTTCTATAGACAATAACCGTAGCCAATTCAAAAAAACAAAATGTGACATTATATTTTGCTTATTACTTAGAAGTTTTGGCAATAGTTTTTTATTGAGATAATTTACCGCAAAGGGACAAAGACTCGAAGGCACAAAGGGTAAATTGAATTTTCATTTTGTAATAAAAATTTGATTTTATTCTATTGAAAATTTGTGCTTTCGTATCTTTTCGGCAATCAAAAACTCACCACTCATCACTCATAATTCATAACTATTTATTACTTTCGCACCACGATTTAAGAAAAGGATAAAATGAGCATAAAATTTACTGAATACAAAGGACTTAACTTGCCAACAGTGGCGTCGGAAGTGCTTGATTTTTGGAAAAAAGAAAACATATTCGAGAAGAGTGTTACCACCCGTGAAGGCAACCCACCATTCGTATTTTTTGAAGGACCACCTTCCGCAAACGGACTGCCGGGAATTCACCACGTGATGGCGCGTGCGATTAAAGATATTTTTTGCCGCTATAAAACCCAAAAAGGATTTCAAGTAAAGCGTAAGGCAGGTTGGGATACGCATGGATTGCCTGTGGAATTAGGTACCGAAGCTGCGTTGGGCATTACCAAAGAGGATATTGGAAAAGCAATTTCTGTAGCAGAATACAACGAAGCCTGCAAAAAAACCGTAATGCGTTACACCGACGTGTGGAACGATTTAACCGAAAAAATGGGCTACTGGGTAGATATGGAAGATCCGTATATTACCTACAAATCCAAGTATATGGAAACCGTTTGGTGGATTTTGAAACAAATCTATAACAAGGATTTGATGTACAAAGGTTACACCATTCAGCCGTATTCTCCAAAAGCAGGAACAGGATTATCTTCCCACGAAGTGAACCAACCAGGGAGTTATCGTGATGTGACAGATACTACTGTTGTGGCACAATTCAAAGCATTGAACGAAACTTTGCCAAGCGTTCTTCAAGGATTTGGCGATGTTTATATCTTGGCTTGGACGACAACACCGTGGACTTTGCCAAGTAATACCGCTTTGACCGTTGGTCCAAAAATCGATTATGTTTTAGTAGAAACCTTCAATCAATATACTTTCCGACCTACCAAAGTGATTTTGGCCAAAAACTTGGTTGGAAAACAATTTTCGAAAGGATTTTTTGCAAGTACAGAAGTTTCTGATTTTGAAAATTTCAAAGAAGGTGACAAGAAAATTCCTTACCAAATTATTGCTGAATGCAAAGGCGCTGATTTAGTTGGAATTCGTTACGAACAATTATTGCCATTTACTTTGCCGTACCAAAATCCAGAAAATGCTTTCCGAGTTATTTCAGGAGATTTTGTCACCACAGAAGACGGAACAGGAATTGTGCACACTGCCCCAACATTTGGTGCGGATGATGCAAAAGTAGCCAAAGAAGCTATTCCGGAAGTACCGCCAATGTTGGTGTTGGACGAAAATGGAAACCCAGTTCCATTAGTCAATTTGCAAGGTAAATTCATAGATGGTTTAGGAAGTTATTCCGGGAAATACGTTAAAAACGAATATTACACTGAAGGTGATGCACCCGAACGCTCGATAGACGTGGAAATCGCCATTCAGTTAAAAGAAGAAAATAAAGCATTCAAAGTAGAAAAATACGTGCACAGTTACCCACATTGCTGGAGAACGGACACGCCAATTTTATATTATCCATTGGATTCTTGGTTTATAGAAATTACCAAAGTTCGGGATCGAATGTTCGAATTGAACGAAACCATCAACTGGAAACCAAAATCAACCGGAGAAGGGCGTTTTGGTAATTGGTTGAAAAACGCCAACGATTGGAACTTGTCACGCTCTCGTTTTTGGGGAATTCCATTGCCAATTTGGAGAAACGAAGAAGGAACAGAAGAAATCCTGGTTGGTTCTGTTGAAGAATTATACAACGAAATTGAAAAATCAATCGCTGCAGGTTTCCAAAAGGAAAACCCTTTTAAGGGTTTCGAAATTGGAAATATGGACGAAGCAAATTATGATTTGGTTGACTTACATAAAAATGTGGTCGATGAAATTACCTTGGTTTCTGCTTCAGGAAAACCAATGAAACGCGAAGCTGATTTGATTGACGTTTGGTTTGATTCCGGCTCAATGCCTTATGCTCAATGGCATTATCCTTTTGAAAACGCAGCTAAAATTGACGAAAACAAAGATTTTCCAGCTGATTTTATTGCCGAAGGTGTAGATCAAACACGTGGTTGGTTTTATACTTTACACGCAATTTCAACCTTGGTTTTTGATAAAGTAGCTTATAAAAATGTTGTTTCAAACGGTTTGGTTTTAGACAAAAATGGACAAAAAATGTCTAAACGTCTAGGAAATGCCGCTGATCCATTCGATACTTTAAACGAATATGGACCTGATGCAACGCGTTGGTACATGATTTCGAATGCGAATCCTTGGGACAACTTGAAATTTGACTTGGAAGGAATTGCTGAGGTTCGTCGTAAATTCTTTGGAACACTTTACAACACCTATTCTTTCTTTGCGTTGTATGCCAATATCGATAAATTTACCTATACCGAAGCGGAAATTCCGCTAAACGAAAGACCAGAAATTGATCAGTGGATTATTTCGGAATTGAATACTTTGGTAAAAGTGGTTGATGAAGCTTATGCGGATTACGAACCGACGAAAGCAGCTCGCGCGATTTCAGAATTTGTGGGTGAGAACTTGAGTAACTGGTATGTTCGGTTGTGTCGTCGTCGCTTTTGGAAAGGCGAATATGCTCAAGAC
>JBIKPM010000100.1:0-7068 GCA_044357435.1 Flavobacterium sp.
TCGCCTTCAAGAAATCCGTAGGTTTGAATGGTGTTGGAACGAAAGCAGTAAATGCTTTGTCCAATTATTTCCGTGTGGAATCCGTTCGGGACGACAAGCAAAAAGCTGCCGAATTCTCGGCAGGAAACTTGGTGCTGGAAGAAGATATTATCGAAACGACCAAACGCAAAGGAACAAAGGTCACTTTTATTCCGGATGAAGCAATTTTCAAAAATTACAAATTCCGTTACGAATACATAATCAAAATGCTAAAAAACTATTGTTATCTTAACAATGGTTTGACCATATTATTCAACGGCGAAAAATATTTTTCCGAGAATGGATTGAAAGATTTGTTGGAAGAAACCATCCACGCCGATGACCTTGAATATCCAATCATACATTTGAAGGGCGACGACATCGAAATTGCCTTGACGCACAGCAAAACCCAATACAGCGAGGAATACCATTCGTTTGTCAACGGACAAAACACAACGCAGGGAGGGACACATTTGGCTGCCTATCGTGAAGCCATTGTAAAAACCATTCGGGAATATTACAACAAACCATTCGAAGCTTCGGATGTTCGAAAATCGATTGTGACCGCCATAAGCATTAAGGTAATGGAACCGGTTTTCGAATCGCAAACCAAGACTAAATTAGGTTCGACCGATATGGGTTCAGAACCTGGAATGCCGTCGGTTCGTACTTTCGTCAATGATTTCGTAAAAAACAAATTGGATAGTTATTTGCATAAAAACCCGGCAACTGCCGATGCCTTGTTGCGCAAAATTTTGCAAGCGGAACGGGAACGCAAAGAACTTTCCGGAATCCGGAAATTGGCAACCGATCGAGCCAAAAAAGCCAATTTGCACAACAAAAAATTAAGAGATTGCCGCGCGCATCTTCCCGACACCAAGAATCCAAAAAATTTGGACAGCACCCTTTTCATTACCGAGGGGGATTCGGCTTCCGGATCGATTACTAAATCGCGTGACGTGAATACGCAAGCGGTTTTTAGTCTTCGAGGTAAGCCATTGAATTGTTACGGAATGAGCAAAAAAATAGTATATGAAAACGAAGAATTCAATTTGTTGCAAGCCGCTTTGGACATCGAAGATGGTTTGGAAAAATTGCGTTACAACAACATCGTAATCGCGACCGATGCGGATGTCGATGGAATGCACATTCGCCTTTTGTTGATTACATTCTTCCTGCAATTTTTTCCGGAATTGATCAAGGAAGGACATTTGTATATTCTGCAAACGCCACTTTTCAGGGTTCGAAACAAAAAAGAAACCATTTATTGCTATTCAGAAGACGAACGAAAAGCAGCCATAGAAAAATTAAAACCAAAACCGGAAATCACGCGATTCAAGGGATTGGGAGAAATATCGCCAGACGAATTCAAGAATTTTATTGGCGAAACCATTAGATTGGATCCTATTATGATGGATAAAAACACTTCGGTGGAGCAGTTGTTGTCATTCTATATGGGAAAAAACACACCGGATCGACAAGAATTTATTATCAAAAATTTGAAGGTGGAATTAGATACTATTGAAGCCAGTTAAAATAAATGAAAGACGAAGAAGAAGATAGCATTATTCCAAACGAAGACGAAAGCAACGAAGAGTCAAACGAGTCCACAAATGAAGAGGGATTCGAAGACATGATTTCTTCGGGAGGAAATCATTTCTACGAGAACGACGAAAATTCAGAGGATACCATTACCAAAGTCACCGGAATGTACAAAGACTGGTTTTTGGATTATGCTTCGTATGTTATTTTGGAGCGCGCTGTTCCTGCCATCGAGGACGGTTTTAAACCCGTACAACGCCGAATTATGCATTCGCTTAAGGAGTTGGATGACGGTCGGTACAACAAGGTGGCGAATGTCGTTGGACACACGATGCAATACCATCCGCACGGAGACCAGAGTATTGGCGATGCGATGGTGCAAATAGGACAAAAAGAATTGCTGATAGATTGCCAAGGAAACTGGGGAAATATCCTCACGGGCGATAGTGCTGCGGCTTCCCGTTACATTGAAGCGCGTTTGTCAAAATTCGCTTTGGAAGTCTTGTATTCTCCAAAAATTACTGACTGGGGTGTTTCTTATGATGGTCGTCGTGCCGAACCGAATAACTTACCCGTAAAATTCCCGTTGCTGTTGGCTCAAGGAGCCGAAGGGATTGCCGTAGGACTTTCCACGAAGGTTTTACCACACAATTTCAATGAACTCATTGATGCTTCCATAAAAATCTTGAAAGGAAAACCATTCCAGATTTTCCCGGATTTTATGACTGCAGGAATTGCGGATGTATCCAATTATAATGATGGAATGCGAGGCGGGAGAGTTCGTGTTCGTGCCAAAATTGCCCAACTGGACAAAAACACCTTGGTGATTACCCAGATTCCGTTTTCGACCAATACAACCACTTTGATTGACAGTATTTTGAAAGCCAATGAAAAAGGCAAAATCAAAATCAAGAAAATTGAGGACAATACCGCTGCTGAGGTTGAGATTTTAATTCATCTTTTCCCAGGTGTTTCTCCTGATAAAACCATCGATGCCTTGTTTGCTTTTACGGCCTGTGAAACTTCGGTGGCACCTTTGGGTTGCGTGATTGAAGACAACAAACCTTTGTTTGTGGGTGTTTCTGAAATGTTGAAAATTTCGACAACGAGAACGGTGCAATTGTTGAAGAGCGAACTCGAAATTCAATTGTCCGAACTGGAAGAACAATGGCATTTCCTGTCTTTGGAACGCATTTTTATCGAAAACAAAATCTATCGCGATATTGAAGATAAAACAACCCGTGAAGATGTAATAAAAGCGGTTGATGACGGATTAAAACCGTTTACCAAGAAATTGAAACGAGCCGTTACTGAAGAAGATATACTTCGTTTGTTGGACATTCGAATTATGCGTATTTCGAAATTCGACAGCAATAAGGCACAAGATAAAATCGAAGCGCTTGAAGGCGATATCGAACAAGTGAAATACGATTTGGAACACCTAATCGATTTTGCCATTGCCTTTTTTACCAAGTTAAAAGAGAAATACGGAAAAGGTCGCGAGCGCCAAACCGAACTGCGTAGTTTCGATAATATCGAAGCGACAAAAGTGGCTTTACGGAACACCAAACTCTACGTGAATAGGGAAGAGGGTTTCATTGGAACTGGATTAAAGAAAGACGAATATGTTACAGATTGCTCCGATATTGATGATGTGATTGTTTTCCTCCGTGATGGAAATATGATGATATGCAAAGTTGATGACAAGAAATTCGTTGGAAAAGACATTATTCACGTTGCTATTTTTGATAAAAGTGACAAGCGAACGATTTACAATGTGATTTACCGTGATGGAAAATCAGGGCCGTCATACATCAAACGCTTTAATGTTTCGGGAGTTACACGCGACAAATTATACGATTTGACCAATGGAACCAAAGGTTCCCAGATTCTCTATTTTACGTGTAATCCAAATGGTGAAGCTGAAGTGATTACGATTATTTTGCGCCAGATTGGAAGTGTCAAGAAACTGAAATGGGATTTGGATTTTGCCGAAATGGCTATAAAAGGTAGGGCTTCCAAAGGGAATTTGGTTACCAAATACCCAATCAAGAAAATCGAAATCAAGGAAAAAGGAATTTCTACTTTGAAACCGAGAAAAATTTGGTTTGACGATACCGTCCAAAAATTGAATGTAGACGCCAGAGGAGAATTGTTGGGCGAGTTTAGACCAAATGACAAGATATTGGTGATTTCACAAACCGGAAAATTGAAAGTCATCACGCCGGAATTATCCACGCATTTCGATGAAGATATGGTGGTTTTGGAAAAATGGCATCCAAAGAAACCAATTTCAGCTATTTATTATGATGGCGAAAAAGAACGCTATTACGTAAAACGCTTCTTGGTGGAAACCGAAGGAAAAGAAGAAACCTTTATCACGGAACATCCCAAATCACAATTGGAAATTGTCTCGACCGATTATCGCCCAATGGCCGAATTGGTTTTCACGAAAGTCAAAGGGGTACAAAAAGAAAATCAAACGGTAGATATTGAAAATTTCATTGCCGTTAAAGGCTTGAAAGCACTAGGAAATCAATTGACCACAGATAAGTTGAAACAGGTTAATTTACTTGAGCCATTGCCTTACGAAGAACCTGAAGAAGTTATTCCCGAAGAATTAGAAGTGGCAATTGACAATGAAATTGCCGATGAAGAGATTCAATCCAATGAGGACGGACAAATCACTTTGTTTTAACATACAAAAAGCCACTGAAAAGTGGCTTTTATTATGGTTGTACTCAAATGAAAATGCTAATTTATAAACAATTCTTGTAAAGTGATTTTCTTTTTTTCTTCCAATTTTTTTTGAATTTTTAAAAAAGCAATGGCTGTAATATGGGCATCTCCCAAGGCCGTATGCCTGTCTTTTGTGGATATGTCAAACTTAGTAGCTAGGTCATCCAGAGTATAGTGCTCTTTACGTTCTAAAAGTGGGGACATTATCAAAGTTTTTTTATAGAGTATTGCAGTATCCAAAGTTCTGTTTTTTAATTTTGGCAATCCGTTTCTCTCTAGTGCTTTGTTTATCATCGTGATATCGAAATTTGCATGATGG
The DNA here is from genome assembly GCA_044357435.1 of Flavobacterium sp. Classification (GTDB taxonomy): domain Bacteria; phylum Bacteroidota; class Bacteroidia; order Flavobacteriales; family Flavobacteriaceae; genus Flavobacterium. Next base: position 4,619 of record JBIKPM010000100.1, read on the forward strand.
GCAATAATAATAGAGTCTCCTAAAAAAGTTAAAAATTGTTGTAAAGCCTCTATTTCTTTGGGACGATTTAGGACATAGTCTTTTAATATCCCATGGATTTGTGCAGTAGCTTTGTTGTAATGTTCTTGTTGGATAAAGACTTCAAAACTATCTTGAATGGAGATGCTGTTGTGTTGCAAAACGATGGCTCCAATACAAAGTATCCTATCAGTGATATAATCGAAACCAGTAGTTTCTGTATCCAAAATAACAAACCGTGTGGTATTAATATCTCCTGATAAATCCTCATTTAAATTTCCATCAGGTGTATTCCAAAGATAAGACAGTATAGTGTTAATTTTTTTGGAGAAATTCATCATAATAGGTTTGAAATATTAAATTTAACGGTAATAATCTCTTGTAATTCTTTTATAGTTTTAAAAGTACTTTTGAGCTTTATTTTTTCTGATTTGGTTAACGATTCCAATGCAATAAATTGACCAGAATCGTTATGTAAAAGGCCTTGGATTGTTCTGAATTTTAATAATACTTTATAGGCATATGCACATGATAAATAGAGTTCACTATTGTCGGGTTCTAATTCGGCTAATTTTTCAAAACGTTCTGTAGTATTGCTGATGGATTTCACGGAATGGTATAGAATCAAAACCCTTGCGGCATCAGCCAACGGCATTAAAGCTCGATTTTTTATGTTAAAAAAATCTTTGTTGGCACCATCTTGTTCCAATAAAAATTGCCTAAAAAAACCAGTTGGAGAAGGACTTTGTAGCGCACCACTAACTAGATGAACATAAAATATTGGATTAGCTTTAATGTTTTCAAAAATAAATTCCGAAAGATTATTGGATAGTTCACTATCACCATAAGATAGGCTGTAATCAAAAAAGATAAAAGACAATAACACTTCATTTTTTCCTGTATTGGTAATCCATTGATGAACCATATTTTTCCATTGGCCAAGACTCAAGCACCATTTTGGATTAGATGCCATCATTTCGGCAGGGCAATATTCATAACCAATATCAAAAAGCCCTTTGTTGACATGAGTCGCCAATTCTAAAAAATATTTTTTGGTTACCGTCTCAAACTCTTCTGAAACATCTTCATAAATCAAGGCATTGTCTTGGTCGGTTTGGAGCAATTGTTCGCTTCTTCCTTGACTCCCCAATGCCAACCATGTAAATTTAACAGGTGGAGGCGTTGCCATTTTGGTTAATGACAAAGTAATAACTTGTTTAATACAAGCATCGTTTAATTCAGTAATAATTTTAGAAGTCAGCGTTATGGGAATATTTTGATCTAAATATCCTTGCAATAAATGCATAATACTTGCTCTTATAGGCTTCAAATGCTTAGATTTCTTAACTCTTTTTATTGCTTTTATCAATACGGCCGGATTGTTGCCCAGCGATACCATAACATCATGTTTGGATAACATTCCCACGGCTTTTGAATTTTTTGTTCCATCTTTTGTGATACATAAATGACTGATATCACTTTTCATCATAGCCATTTGAGCTTGTGTAGTAGTCATTTTTTTGGGATAAGTGACGACGGGAGAAGTCATTATTTCGGAAGCCATTGCCATAATAGGATATTTTCCGGTTACAATTTTGTTCCTCAAATCCTTGTCTGTAATAATACCAACTGGTAATCCATCTTCGATAACGAGAATGGCACCTACATTTTTTTCGGTCATGATTTCAGCAATCTCAGTTGCTGTAGTTGTTGCAGAACAGCTAATTAATGTTTTCGAATATTTTACAGGTTGTAAATCTAATAGTTTTACTTCAGTGTCTAATTCTTCGCCATATAGTTTTCTTCTATGATTTTTAGAGTAAGGTTGGAGTGTATTAGAAGCAAAACTTTCTATTAAAAAATTTCCAATAGCTTTGTTTTCTAGTGCATAAGGTCTAAAAATATTTATTGGGATTGCATAAAGAATACTTTCCTCATAAGCTATGGCTCCCATCTGGTAGTTTTCATTCGCTATAAGTGGCCTTAACCCAAAAACATCCCCTTCATCACACATGTCCAAAAAATCATTAAGCTGTCCTGTTTTGAGCGCTATAGCTCCTTTATGAACAACATAAAAACTGTCGTGTGTTTCTTCTTTTTCAGCAAATACGACACTGTTCTTTTCTTTATAAATAATAGATATTTGTAAAGAAATGATTTCGAGATCTTTTTGTTGTAAAAAACTAAACGGGGGGAAGTTTTTTAAAAAGTCGGCAACTCTATGGGAGATAGTATTTTTCATGACACTTATTTGTAGCAATTAAGCTAAGTTTTTTAGAATAAAAAAAGCCCCATAAAGAGCTTTTTATTGAAATATTTTTACTTCTTTTTCTTATCGACTTTCATATTCAAAATTTCCACCAAAAGAGAAAAAGAAATTGCAAAATATAAATAGCCTTTTGGCACTGGCGTAACGTGGTTTCCAAATACTA
>JBIKPM010000006.1:0-20009 GCA_044357435.1 Flavobacterium sp.
TCCGTTCTCTTTTCCCGGAATAACGGTATTTCTTCCGTCTAGAATAATTTTAGCGCCTTGTTGCTCCGCTTCGGTAATATAGCCTTCAATTCTTTCTTTGGTAGCTTTAGAAATTACAGCACCTAAAGTGGTTCCGCACTGAATTTTTTGTGCTTCGCCAATTAATTTATCAAGAATGGCGTCGCAATTGCCAACTGCAATTAAAGTTGCCGCTGCCATACATCGTTGACCCGAGCATCCGCTCATGGAAGCGACAATGTTGGACGATGCCATTTCCGGGTGTGCGTCCGGCAATAAAATAATATGATTTTTTGCTCCGCCAAGTGCCAATACTTGTTTCAAATTATGACTGGCTCTTTGATATACGATTTTTGCAACCTTAGTGGAACCCACAAAAGTTACTGCCTTGATATCTGGATGATCGCAAATATTTTCAACTGTAGATTGGGTTCCGTTTATGATATTGAACAGTCCGTCAGGAAGTCCGGCTTCTTTTAAAAGTCTTGCCGTGTATTGACTGCTTATTGGTACAGCTTCCGAAGGTTTCAAAATCATGGCATTCCCAAGTGCAAGGGCATTGACGATTGTCCAATGCGGAACCATAGTTGGAAAATTAAAAGGAACTATGGAAGCCACGATTCCAACAGGAATTTTAGTCGAAGAGCAGTACACGCCTTTGCTTACTTCCATGTTTTCCCCATTTACAAATTGGGGAAGCGAACAAGCGAATTCGGTTAGTTCGATAGCTTTGTCAATTTCTGCTTTTGCCTCTCCGTGGATTTTTCCGTTTTCACGATATATAATTTCGGTAAGCGCTTCGCTGTTTTTCTCCAATAATTGTTTGTATTTATAGAAAACTTGGGCTCTTTCTTTTAGGGTAACTTTTTGCCATGCTTTTTGGGCTTTTTGGGCAAATTCGATTATTTCGTTTAGATCTTCGTTCGTGGACTCTCTGAATGTAGTCAATATGCTACCATCTAAAGGTGAAATAACAGAATGAATTTTGCTTGAACTACCGGGTTTAAACGTCCCGTTAATAAAGTTTTTTACTTCGTCAAATACCATAATTTTATTTTTTTTAATTTTTCAAATATACAATATTTAATAAAAAAACAATAATATTTTTTGAGTATATCAAAAATATTGTTAGATTTACAAAATATTGATTGTGATATTAACTTATTTACAAAATGGAATATCTTTAAAAGTGAGTAAAATCTGAGTTTAAAATGAAGTAATTATTTATTGTATATTAACTAAAAACCAAAACTAATGAAATCAATGAAATCCATTTCTACAATTATTGGAGTTGCCTTACTTTTTTTGGCTACTCTTTGTTATTTTATTAATTGGCACGCCTTGGTTCCTGCATTTACAGTGTTAGGAATAGCAATTATAACAAGGAAAGCTTTAGAGCCCCTAATTATTGGTTGCGCGATAGGATTTGTTCTTTTGGCAATGCAAGGAGGTTCCAAAGAATATTTTCCGGAAGGTGAGGGAATGATTTTTCCGTTGAATATGTTTGATGGTTTGTTTTCCTCCATATCTAGGGATGCTCATGATCAGGGATTAATTTGGGTAATATTAGTTTGCATATTATACGGCGCTTTTGTACAAATGGTTGTTGCTTCAGGCGGGATTAAAGCTGTTGGTAAATATTCAGAGAATCATGTAAAAACTAAAAAACAATCTTTATTGATGACGTATTGGTTGAGTTTTTTCTTTTTCTTGGATGATTATTTTAGTGCATTATCAGTTGGGAACACCATGAGACCCATTACGGATAAATTTGGCGTTTCTAGAGATAAATTAGCCTTGGTTTTGAGTTTTGTATGTGTGCCATTGACCATTATTTTTCCTATTTCAACCTGGACCATTTTTTACGGATCACAATTAACTGCTATAGAAGGGGGTGTTATGGATGCTGCCGGACATGCAATTACAAGTCCTATTGAGGCATTTATGCATACGATTCCCTATAATTTTTCCGCTTGGATTTCTTTAATTTTTGGGGCTCTGGTGGTATATGAATTTATTCCCGATTTTAAGGGGATTAAAAGTGCAGAATCGGATGTGGTTGTTGCGGTGAAAGAGGTGAAGCCGAATAAAAAGGACAAAAAAGAAGGCAAAATGGTGTATTTCATTTTACCATTACTGATTTTAATATGGTGTACCGTATTTCCTTATCCTTGGGATCTTGATTATTGGGGAAGTGGGTTTACATTTTCTATGGATTATATTTTTGGGAGCATTGACGCATTAAGAGGTATTGCCACGGCTTGTGTATTTGTGTATTTGTATTTCTTACTATTTAACATCGTCGATTTTCATAAAATTTCTGCCAACTTTGTAAAAGGTCTTGAAACAATAACATTTGTATTGGCAGTGTTAGGTTTTACTTATCTATTGAAAGATGTTCAAAATGCATTAGGATTTAATGAGTTCGTCGCTTCACATTTAGCGGGAATTAGTTGGTTGAACAGCGCCACTTTACCTTTTATAGTTTTTGCACTAGTATCTTGGATTTGCTGGGCAACGGGTTCAAACTGGGGAATCTATGCAATTCTTGTTCCAACAACTGCACTATTGTCGCATACTATTGGAGCTGACTTTTGGTTGACCCAAGGGGCATTGGCTTCTGGAACAGTTTGGGGAGCGGCAGCGTGTTTCTTTTCGGACAATAGGGTGCTTACGGCTCAATCTTGTAAAGTGGATATGATGAAACATGGTATTTCACAATTCCCATATCAACTTATAATTTTTGTTGCATCATCACTAATGTATTTTATAGCTGGGTTTATCTTGTAAATTTATTGGCAAAATGATTTATAAAAGTATTTTAGAAAACGAATTTATTATTCGAAATGCAACTCCTGAGGATGTTATCCAAATGGAGCATGTTCAGGCGCAGTGTTATCCGACCTTGCATCAATCAGAAATATTAACTAGAGAGCATTTTGCAAATCATATTAAAGTTTTTCCAGAAGGTCAGCTAGTAATAGAAAAAGAGGGCAAAATCATTGCTTCAGCAAGTACTTTTCGATGTCATTTTCCAGAACATGACAGTACTTTTCTGGAAGAAACGGATAATTTATGGATTACCAATGTGCATATACCTACCGGAGATTGGATGTACGGAATTGATATGGGAGTTTTGCCAGAGTATAGAGGATTAGGACTTTCAACAGAAATGTATAATGCCAGAAATGAAATTTGTAAACAGTTGAAACTAAAAGGGCAAATAATAGCGGGAATGACTATTGGTTATGGCAAGGTAAAAGATAAGATGACCATTGAAGAATATTGTTATGCTTTGGAAATCAATAAGTTTACGGATCCTACGGTTACACCACAAAGAAAAGCGGGATTTCGATGGATTAGACCGTTGTATAATTACATTAATGATCCCGAATCTGGATATGCAAGTGTACTAATGTATCGCCCGGTTGACCCTGACTTCAGGTTATAATCAAGATTAAATAATAAACAAAAATAATAATAATGGCAATTGACTTTTGCCCCAAAAAATAAATTTTAAATAAAATGGGAACTCAAATTAAAAAAGTATCCGAAATTCCTGGGCCAAAAAGCAAAGAAATGTTGGCAAGAAGAGCTGCAGCTTTACCGGCTGGTTTAGGAAAATCTACTGAGGTTGTTGTAGAAAAAGCCGAAGGAGCTTTGGTATGGGATGTGGACGGAAACCAATTAATCGATTTTGCAGGTGGAATCGGAATGGTGAATTTGGGTCATCGGCCTAAAGTTGTCGTTGATGCCATCAAGGAACAATTGGATAAATACATACACACAGGAGCATTAGTTACGACATTCGAACCGTATCTCGATTTTGCCGAAATGTTGAACGCTATCACTCCCGGTGATTTTCCTAAAAAGACATTGTTGTCTTGTTCGGGTTCTGAAGCGGTTGAAAACGCTATTTCGGTGGCCAAATATTACACAAAAAGACCGGCTGTAATTTGTTTTGAAGGTGCCTATCACGGTAGAACCATGTTGACATTAAGTTTGACCAGCAAGTACGGTTTGTTTAAAAAAGGCTTTGGTACTTTTGCTCCGGATATTTATCGTTTTCTTTCGCCAAATTTATACAGAAAACCCAATAAGATGACCGATGACGAATACATTGATTTTTGTATCGAGCGTTTCGACCAAAATTTAATTTCGCATGTGGATCCTTCTGCCGTTGCAGCAATTATTATAGAACCCGTTCAAGGAGAAGGCGGATTTATTCCCGTTCCAAAGCGTTTTTTGGAGAAAATCAGAAAAGTGTGTGACGAACACGGCATCGTCTTTATCGCCGATGAGGTGCAATCGGGTGCAGGTCGAACAGGGAAATTCCTTGCCATCGAACATAGTGGCGTTATACCGGATATCGTTACCATGGCGAAATCAATTGGTTCCGGAATGCCAATAAGCGCCACAACAGGAAAAGCCGAAATTATGGATGCGCCACATTTAGGCGGAGTGGGAGGAACTTATTCAGGAAGTCCCCTTGCCGTTGTTGCTGCTCACGCCACTGTAAAAGAAATAAACACCCCTGAATTTTTAGCAAAAGCAACCCATGTTGGTAACATTATTACAAACCGTTTGTCGGTAATGAAAGAAAAATTCGATTGCATTGGTGACATCCGCGGATTGGGAGCCATGCTTGTGGTGGAATTTGTAAAAGACAGAAATACCAAAGAACCAGACATGGATTTTGCCATGGCGGTAATCAAAAAATCGGTTTCGAATGGGTTAATCTTGATTAGGGCGGGATTGTATACGAACTGTATTCGTTTCTTGCCTCCAATTGTAATTACCGACGAACAATTGAATGAGGGAATGGACGTAATTGAACAAGCAATTACTGATGTTCTAGCAGAGAGAAAATAGATTAGAAATAACTTAACGACTCGACTCCCCTCTCCAAAGGAGAGGGGTTGGGGGTGAGGAAAAAAATGACTTTCAAATTAATACATAATGCCAATATTATCACTATGGATTCCGCTTTGCCCAAAGCGGAATCTATGATTATTAATAATTTAGGAAAAATTGAAGCCATCGGAACCGAGTTAGATTTGCGAAATCAATTCACTTCTTTTTCTAGTGAAGTCGATTTTAAGGGAAAAACAATTGTACCGGGCCTAAATGATTCCCACATTCATGTTTGGAAAATGGGTCACCTAAGAACTTATATGTTGGATGTCCGTGGTGTAAAATCCATAGTGGAGTTCCAGAAAAAATTAAAAGAATTCGCCGAAAAAAATCCTAATTCAGAATGGATTTTGGCTCGTGGCATCAATGAAATGGTGCTCGAAGAAAAACGGTTGCCAACCAAAGAGGATTTGGACGCCATTATTTCTGATAGACCCGTTTTTGTAATTCGGACCTGTGCGCACGTTGGTATCGCCAATTCAAAAGCGATGTTAATTTCTAAAGTTGATGAAACTACGGAAGTCCCCTTTGGAGGAGAAATTCGCAAAAATCAAGATGGCAGTTTGCAGGGGATTTTTACCGAAAGAGCGTTGGGATTGATTATGAATAATATACCGCCATTTACTTTTGAAGAGTATAAAAACATGATTCTCGAAGCGCACAATTACTTGTTGAGCCTCGGAATAACAAGTGCCACTGATCCTGCTGCGAATGAAGAATTGTTGGCAGCTTACATTAAGTTAGACCAAGAAGGTTTATTGAAAGTGAGAATGAATGTTTTTCCACTTCGAATTCCTGATGGAAGCGATGAAATTCAGGTTTTGCCGGAACAATACGAGTCGGAATTTTTGCAAATAAAAACTGTGAAGTTCTTTTCTGATGGTGGTCTAAGTTCGGCAACGGCGGCAATTAATGTTCCTTATAAAAATACCGATGGGTACAAGGGCGTTTTACGATTGGATTACGACACCTTTTACCAAACGGCTAAGGAAGCGGTTGACAAAGGGTTCTCGGTGGCAACCCACGCTATCGGCCATCAGGCAGTCGATTTGACTTTGAAGGTGTATCGCGATTTATTTAAAATTGACAACACTTTACGGCATAGGATTGAACACGTTGGGTTTTTATCCAATGAAAACATAAAGGATTTCAAGGAAATGAATATGACTGCAGCGATGCAACCAATTTTCATTTATGAATTGGCCAATAATTTCAAAAGCACTTTACCGGATGAATTATTGGAGGTGGTTTATCCGTGCAAGACCGTTTTAGATAACGGAATAAATTTGGCTTTATCCACCGACGGTCCCGTGGTGAAAGAAATAAATCCGTGGGTCAATATGCAAACGGCGGTAACACGAAAAGCCATGGACGGCTTTGTTATTGGCGAAAGCCAAAAAATCACTTTCGAGCAAGCGTTACATGCCTATACTTTCGGAAGTGCTGTTGCGGATAATTTGGAACATGTAAAAGGAAGCCTTTCTAAAGGGAAATATGCTGACTTTATTGTTTTGAATACAAACCCGTTTGAGTTAGAAAATGTTTCTTCCGTTGAGGCAATCGAAACTTGGATTAATGGAGAATTAAAATATATAAACATATAAAACAACTTTCTCATATACTGCTCCCTCCGCTTTGGAGAGGATTGGGGTGAGGAAAAACCTTTTTAAAAATGAGCGCATTAGACGACGATTTAGATTACCAAATATTGAAACTGCTCCAAAAGGACGGCAGAATGTCTTTCACCGAAATTTCTAAAGAAATTAACGTAGCAGTGAGTACCATTCGCCATCGTTACATCAATTTGGTTGAAGATGGAACACTGAAAATAATAGGCAGAATTGACCCAAATAAGATTGGATTCAATGCTTATGCGAGCATATTGATTTCGGTAAAACCCAAATCACATATGAATGCTCTTTTTGCCGCATTGACAAAGCTTCCCGAAATCAGTTTTTTGGCATCAGTTTCTGGGGATTACGACATTGAAACGAATGTAATGTGTCGAGACATGGAACATTTGAATGATTTTATTGCAGAAGAAATTCACACTTTAGAGGGTGTTTTTGATACCAAAACCAATATGTACATGAAAATATACAAATTCGCACAACCCGATTTAGAGTCAGCCAAATTATCAAGAAAACAGACAAAATGAACAATACCGATACATTATACGAAAGAAGAAAAAAAAGTGTGCCAAACGCTTTAGGAATTTTTAACCCATCTAGTATTCAATCCGCCAAAGGAGCCATAATCATTGATGCCGATGGTAGAGAATTGATTGATTTTGCCGGTGGAATTGGTGTGAATAATGTGGGACATGGTGTGCCTGAAATCATAGAGGCCATAAAAAATCAAGCCGATAAATTTATCCATGCTTCATTCAATGTATCTGTTTATGGGCAGTATTTGGATTTAACCGAAAAATTGTGCGAAATATTGCCACATGGCGAAGCAACCAAGGCAATGTTGACTTTATCGGGTGCAGAGTCAGTTGAAAATGCCATTAAAATTGCGCGTGCCGTAACCGGAAAATCTGGCGTTATATGCTATGATGGTTCGTTTCATGGTCGTACCATGATGGCGATGACCTTGACATCAAACGTAAAATACAAAGAAGGTGCCGGACCTTATGCACCGGAAGTTTATAGATTGGAATATCCGTACTACAAACCAAGTATGAACGCTAGAATGACTCAGGATGAGTTTGATGATTTGATGATTATGAAGTTGCAGAAGACCTTTTCATCAACGGTTTCAATAACTCAAACAGCAGCCGTTATAATGGAATTGGTTCAAGGCGAAGGCGGTTTTACAGTGGCTTCCAAAAAATATGTGCAGTATTTACGTAAATTCTGTACCGAAAATAATATTTTCTTGATATTTGATGAGGTGCAATCCGGTTTTGGTCGTACGGGAAAATGGGCGGCCTATGAGCATTATGGCGTAACTCCAGATTTGTCCACTTGGGCAAAATCTATGGGAGGTGGGATGCCAATTGGAGCCGTCATTGGCAAACAAGAAATTATGGATGCCATAAAACCGGGGCTTATCGGTGGAACCTATCTTGGTGGGCCTTTGAGCTGCGTGGCTTCATTGGCAAGCATTAATTATATGCAAAAAAACAACATCAATGCGGCTGGTGAAAAAGTAGGTAAAATAATTCTCGAAAAATTCAACCAATTGCAGGTAAAATATCCAAAAAACATTACCGATGTTCGAGGGTTGGGAGCGATGTTGGCCATTGAATTTTCCAATCCAAACACAGGGCTTCCGGATGGGGATGCCACAAAAGCCATTGTAAATAAATGTTTGGAAAAAGGATTGATTATTATCACTTCTGGAACCTACGGGAATTGTATCCGAATATTAAGTTCTTTATTTATTGAAGACGAAATCTTGGAAAAAGGCATGACGATTTTAGAAGAAACGATAAACGAAATTTTAATTAAATAATTTCCCCTCTGGGGGTTAGGGGGCTATGAGAAAACAATATATAAACGGGGAATGGTGTGACGCTATTGATGGCACAACTTGGGATTTACAAAGCCCTTCTACCGAAGAAATACTAGATAAAGTTCCTTTCGGGAATGCAGCCGATTGCAAAAAAGCGATTGCCGCAGCAGATACTTCTTTCAAGGAATGGAAAAACACGACTCCTTATTTCAGGGCCGAATTTCTAAAAAAAGCAGCTGATTATATACGAGCCAATGTCGAGGCTTTTGCCAAAGAAACTTCGCTAGAAACGGGAAAGCCCATGCTGGAATCTCGTGGCGAATGGCAGGTTTCTGCTAACCTTTTTGAATGGTTTGCCGAGGAAGGAAAACGCAGTTACGGGAGGATTATTCCATCCAGCAGAATAGACAAACGTTCGATGGTAATTTACCAGCCGTTGGGTGTTGTCGGTGTTATTACGGCCTGGAATTTCCCGGCTTATAATCCTGCAAGAGCGGTTGCTGCAGCATTGGCGGCGGGTTGCACGGTAGTTATGAGAGGTTCTGAGTTTACGCCATTGTCCAGTTTCAATATGGCAAAAGCACTACATGAAAGTGGAATTCCTAAAGGTGTTTTTAATCTAATAAACACGGAGCCAGTTTCTACCGGAACGGAGATGATTGAAAATCCTTTATTGAAAAAAATAAGTTTCACGGGAAGTACTCGAGTTGGAAAAATATTGATGGACGGCGCATCCAAAACATCAACAAAATTGTCGCTTGAATTGGGTGGAAACGCTCCGGTAATAATCGAAAAAGACGTGGATGTTGAAGCCATTGCAAAACAGGCCTTGGTTGCCAAATTAAGAAATTGTGGTCAGGTTTGTGTTTCACCGCAACGTTTTTATGTGCATTCTTCGATTTTTGATAAATTTGTGTCAATTGTAAAAGAAGATATTTCGAAATTGAAAACAGGAATTAATGGAGGCAATATTGATTTTGTAGGCCCATTAATTAATAAAATACAGCAAACACATTCCTTGGCAATGCTCGAAAAAGCAAAAAGCGAAGGCGCAACAATTCATATTGGTGGCGAACCTTCGGAAAAAGGTTTTTTTGTTCATCCTGCTTTGATAGAAGCCAAACAAAATCATACTTTTATCAAAACGGAAATCTTTGGACCTTTGATGATTGTAATTTCTTTTGAAACCAAAGGACAAGTTTTGGAATGGGCCAATGATACTGAATATGGCTTGGCTTCGTATGTATTTACGAATCACATTAGGACAGCTAATTTCTATGCAGAAAATTTAGAATTTGGCATGGTTGGAATAAATGAATGGGCTGCCCATGGAACGGAACTGCCATTTTCAGGCTGGAAAAGCAGTGGAATTGGCCACGAATCCGGTGCTGAAGGACTGAAAGAATATTTAGAATTGAAATTAATAAGTTACGGAAATATGTCTTAGACCAAACCTGACAGGTTTTTAAACTATAAATTATGAAAAAAGAAATTTTAGGCAAATACATTTTACAAACGCCTACTCCGGAATATGCTAAACAGCAGGCGGAATTGCAGAAAATTGTTTTCCCAACTTTATCCGATGAAGAACTGATTACCAGAGAGAAATATTTGAAACATTTAGTTGTTTTTCCAGAAGGTCAATTTATTGTTTTGGATGGCGATAGAGTGATTGCTTCCTGTACCACTTTACGTCAAAATTATCACAAAAGGCATCATACGTTCTTGGAAATTTCAGATGATTTGTGGTTGGGAACACACAATCCCAAAGCGGATTGGATTTATGGGCTGGATGTATCTGTTCATCCCGATTATCAAGGAAAAGGGATTGGACGGGAAATTTATAATGCACGGCAGGAAGTTGCCAGACAATTGGGCTGCAAAGGGCAAATGACTGCAGGAATGCCTATTGGTTATGACAAAGTGAAAGACCAGATGACCATAGCCGAATATTGCGATAAACTAATCAAAGGCGAAATCATTGACCCGACGGTTACAGCTCAAACCAAATGCGGCTTTATTCTGGTGGAACCCTTGTTCGATTATTTAGACGATCCTCGAAGTGGAAATTGTTCGGTGTTGATGTATTGGCCATTGGATCCAAACACCAAATTAAGTGAGAACCATTAACTTGATTTTTTAGTTAACCCTTTCAGGGTTTTAAACCCTGAAAGGGTTGTAATAATATAAACAAAATGATATTTCAATCCATTAACCCATTTTCCAAAGAACTTATTGCTGAGCATGAGGTGTTGACTAATGTCCAATTGAAACAAAAGTTAGAATTAGCTGAAAGTGCTTTCAAGTATTGGCGTCATACTTCTTTTGAGGAAAGGGAGGATAAAATGAAAAAACTAGCGGATATTCTCAGAGAAAAGAAAGAGGAATTTGGTTTACTCATTACCAATGAAATGGGTAAAATTCTATCCGAAGGAATAGCGGAAGTGGAAAAATGTGCCGCGAATTGTGATTTTTATGCGGAAAATGCACAAAAAATGTTGCGGGATGAGCATTATGATACCCCTTTCATAAGCATGTCAGTTTATGATCCAATGGGAGCTGTTTTTGCGATTATGCCTTGGAATTATCCTTTTTGGCAAGTATTGCGTTATGCCGCACCGGCCATTATGGGAGGGAATGTTTCGGTATTGAAGCATGCGCCAAATACGATTGGCTGCGCCAAGGCTATCGAAAATGCTTTTTTGGAAGCTGGTTTTCCTGAAGGTGTTTTTCAACAAATAACTATAGCTATTCCTCAAGTCGAAAGCGTGATTGCTTCTGATATTGTCTGTGGAGTTACCTTGACGGGAAGCGAAATGGCAGGTTCGTCAGTGGCTTCATTGGCCGGCAAGCATATTAAAAAATCAGTAATGGAATTGGGTGGTTCGGATGCTTTTATCATTTTGAACGATGCCAATCTCGAAAAAGCGGCTACGGTTGCCACGCAATCCAGAATGCTCAATGCAGGTCAGGCCTGTATTTGCGCCAAACGTTTTATCGTTACTGAGAAGGTGGCCGATGAATTTGCTGCACTATTTGCACAAAAAATCAAAGCGTTAAAACAAGGAAATCCATTGCAAACCGGGATAAATATGGGGCCTTTGGCTCGATTGGATTTAGCAGAGAATCTAAGTCGACAATTGGACAAATCGTTGCAACAAGGCGCTAAATTAGTGGTAGGAGGAGAGCAGGATGACTATAATTTTCAACCCACATTGATTGATTTTGTGGATTCCAATAATGTAGCTTTTCAAGAAGAAACCTTTGGTCCTTTGGCAACCATCATCAGAGCCAAGGATGAAAATGATGCCGTTGCCATTGCTAATAATCATCGTTATGGATTGGCGTCTGCAATTTGGACGGAGGACAGAGAAAATGCCCATCGATTGGCCAGAAAATTAGAAGCTGGAAATGTTTTTGTCAATTCTTTGGTGCGGTCTGATTCTAGAATTCCTTTTGGAGGCATCAAAAAATCGGGTTACGGAAGGGAATTGTCAGAGATTGGAATCAAAGAATTCATGAATATGAAATCAATAATTATAGAATAATAATAACCAATTCAAATTAATAATCAAAACCAAATTAAACATGAAAAAATCAATTTTAATTTTAGGAATATTACTAAGTAGTAGTATTACAATCGCACAAGAATCTGTACAAGATACAACTAAAACTGAGTCTGTAAAAGGGACTTGGGATTTGAATTTAGATTTAGCTTCCCGTTATGTGTGGAGGGGACAATCTTGGGGTGGTGATTTTCCTGTTGCACAAGTTTATGGAGCGTATAATCTAAGTGATAAGTGGTCTGTAGGATTGTGGACAACGCATAACTTCAAAAAAGAATACTATGATGAAAATGGAACAACTGAAGGGTATCAAGAAATTGACTTTATATTGAATTATGCAGTCAATGACTTTTTAACAATCTCATTACAGGATTATTATTGGCCATCTACAGACAGGCAAGAAGGTGTCTCAAATAACTTTCTCAATTACGGAAATAATAGTTCACAAACCATTGATTTAATGTTCATGTTTGATTTTACAGAAAGAGGATTACCACTTTGGTTTACAACAAGTACGTTTCTTGCTGGAAATGATTTTAGATACAAGGATGAGTTTGATGAAAAAGGAAAACAAAATTACACAACATATTTGGAATTAGGTTATAATTTTGAGGCTCCCTATAGTATTAATTTAGCACCTGTTCTAGGCGTAGTAGTCAATAACAAGGCACAATATTACAGTTATGCCGATTATGATAAGCCTTCGTTTGTGAATTTAGGGTGTAAAGTTTCAAAAGAATTTAAATTATCAGAAAGTGTTGTTATGCCAGTATGGCTAAATTATACCTATAACGCTGCTGATGCTAGTGAGAACCTAGGGCTTTTAGGACATCAATTTCTTGTAGCGGGAGTTACATTTACTTTGAGTAAATAATTATCTATTGCTGTAAAAACAATTCTTTGACTTTTGGCAACTTTCTGTATGAATTATTCTAAAATAAAAGTCGCCATTTTGGCGACTTTTTTAATTTTAGAATCTCAATCGATAAACTTCATCTAAATCCTTTTCTGAACTTATATTCACATTTAAATCGGTTACAAAACCTGAATTTAAACCATAAACCCAACCATGTAGTGTTAAATCTTGTCCTTTTTTCCAAGCAGCTTGGACAATGGATGTTTTGGATAAATCAAAAACTTGTTCTTTTACGTTAATTTCAACAAAAGCATTGAAGCGTAGTGTCTCATCAGTAATTGAATTTAAGTACTCATCGTGTAATCGATAAACATCTTTTATGTGTCTAATCCAGTTGTCAATGATGCCAACGGAATTATTTCCCATCGCAGCCTTTACTCCACCACAGCCGTAATGGCCACAAACAAGTACATGTTTTACTTTCAAAACATTTACAGCATAATCTAATACGCTCAACATATTCATATCGGTATGGACTACCATGTTGGCAATATTTCTATGAACGAAAACTTCACCTGGCTTGGCTCCAATAATTTCATTAGCTGGAACTCTACTGTCTGAACAACCAATCCATAATAATGGGGGTGTTTGTCCTTTGGCTAAATCTGCAAAATAATTTGGATCATTGGCTAGAGAGGTTTCGACCCATTTTTTGTTATTATCTAATATTTTTTTATAAAAATCGATCATTTTTTGTCTTGTTAAATTTTAAGAATCTGTTAAATTAATTTCTTTAAAGTTTAATCATTTTAGAAAATCCTCAGAAAGGGTTTCTCTTTGTACCGTTTTTCTTTTTGCAACATCATAATAATGCTCAAAAGTAACTTTGTTTGGGGTTTCTTCACTATTTTCTAATTGATAGGCTTCTTTAAATCCTCTAAGCTTCACTTTTATATTATCATCTTTAGCTCGGGTAGTTTTAAATTCATGGATTAAATCCAAAATATCATGGGCTATATAGACAGTGTCTTTTGCATCTATAATAACTTTTGAGTTTTCCGGAATATCATTTAAAGTAGATTTAATGGCGGCTTTGTTCAAAAAAGAGACTTCTTGCGCTAAATCAATATGGATAACATCTCCATCGTGGTATTGTTCTTTTCTAAATTTATAGGCTTTTTGCATGTTCCCTTTCAACACAAAAATGATACTAATAATCATTCCTAATGCAACCCCTTTTAGCAAATCTGTGAAAACAACGGCCGATAGAGTGGCAATAAATGGAATAAATTGATATTTGCCTTTTTCCCAAAAGTGCTTTAATGTTGACGGTTTGGCCAATTTGTATCCAACCAACAACAAGATTGCGGCCAGTGTTGCCAATGGTATTTTGTTCAATATAGCCGGAATAATCAATACGCTCAACAACAACAATATTCCATGTATAATGGCAGACATTTTAGATTTTGCCCCAGCATTATTATTTGCCGAAGTACGAACCACTACCGATGTCATTGGTAATCCACCTAAAAAGGAGCTAAAGATGTTTCCTATCCCTTGCGCCTTCAATTCCACATTGGTGTCAGTGTAGCGTTTATGTACATCCATTCTGTCTGCAGCTTCAATGCATAACAAAGTTTCTATTGAGGCTACAATAGCAATTGTTAGACCTACGATCCAAACCTGTGGATTAGTAATGCCCGAAAAATTGGGGGTTACAATGATCTGTTTGAACTCTTCCAGTGAAGAAGGAATTGGTAAAGAAACCAAATGCTCTTTTGCAATGGCCAAAGAACTTCCTGTTGATATGAATATTTCATTTAATAGTACTCCCAAAATCACGGCTATAAGCGCTCCTGGAATCAGTTTCAATTTTTTTAGAAAAGGAACTTTGTCCCATGCAATTAAAATAACCAAGGATAATATGGTAATGATTATTGCACCCAATTGAATATAATTAACAATACCCAATAAGGAAGTTAGAGTGTTTCCCCCGTCCGGTTGGAAAAAGGCTTGATCTCCTTCAAAATCGCTGTCGTAACCAAAAGCGTGTGGCATCTGTTTTAGAATAATAATAATTCCAATACCGGCCAACATTCCCTCAATTACATTGGTTGGAAAATAATTCGAAATGCTTCCAGCTTTAACGAATCCCAAAGCTAATTGGATTAATCCGGCAATAAATACCGCGGTCAAAAAGAGGTCAAAGGCTCCCAAGTCGGTAATTGCTGTTAATACAATCGCTGTCAATCCTGCCGCTGGGCCTGAGACACTTAAGTGTGATTTACTTAAATAACCTACGACTATTCCGCCAATAATACCTGAAATAATACCGGAAAATAGTGGGGCGCCCGAGGCCATTGCAATTCCTAAACACAGCGGCAATGCCACCAAAAAAACCACTAAACCTGACGCAAAATCAGATTTAAGGTTGGCAAAAAGATTGATTTTTTTTGTCATAATACCTTACTAAAAATTGAACACAAAGATTTTTGCTACATATTAAATGTGAGCGATAGTTTTTGATTTGTTAAATCAAGTGGTGTGTTATACTTGTTCGGGTGGAGGGATAAATATTTTGGAAGAAATAATATCGTGTTTAGATAAATTTTCGGAATGAATTAAGCCAGAATTGAATTGTGACAAATGGACAGGATTACCTACAAAATCAAAATTAAACACTGCTTTAATTTCTTTGTGATCCTTCTCCTCATCAGAAAAACTAAAAAAGACAGATATGTCTGTATTTTTCTCAATTACACTAACAACAGTTGGAGTAACAAGAAAGCTAATAAAAACAAATAACAGTATTTGAGCAGTTAACTTCATTAACGCAAGATTAGAATTTAAGAAATTAAATCAAAGCAATTGGGTTAAATTTAAAATAAAATTAACATCTACTTTTTTTTCGGAAAACATTTAGCACAAAGACATTTTTTTGAATCCTATAAATCGGTAAAAAAAGAAGATTCTGTTTTTATCTTATAATTATCCCCATCGATTGTTCGTGAAACTGGTTTCTTTGCCTTGATAATTTTACTTTTCGGATCATTACGAATTATTTTTTAATGATTCATTAGCTACTTAATATTTATTTGTGTTTTATTATGAAACTTAAGGCGTATTATTTTTTATGAATTATTTGTTGTTTTCAGAATATTATAGAGTATGAATCCACGAAAAATAGTTTTTTGCAATTTCTTCTTTTTCTTTTTTTATGTAATCTAAATAAGCTTGCGCAGCGGGACTTAGGGATTTGTTCTTAAGCCATACTAATCTCCAATCTGAAGTAATTGGAAAACCATAAACTGGAATTATTTGCAGTTCTTTGTTTTTTATTTCATTATTCGATCCAATCAAGGGCATAATTGAGTATCCCAAACCTGCTATGACAGCTTGCTTTACTGCCTCATTAGAAGTAAGTTGCATTTTCATTGGGGCTTTAATTTCATTTCTTTCGAAAAACTGCTCCATTATTAATCGAGTCGCAGAGCCTTCCTCTCTATAAATTAAAGGAATGGTATTAAAGATAGATTTTTCATAAGGTTTATTAGGGATAATTACTTCCTTGTTGCCAATTAAATATAATTTGTTGTCTAATAAAATTTCTGAATTCAGCGTTATTTTTTTTGGTAGGACTGAAACTAAAGCAAAATCAACTTCATTCTTTTCTAGACTTTTAGTTGCTTTTGATTTATTGGTCACGTCCATATTTAAATCAATACCGGAGTTTAATTTCAAAAAATCAGTTAAAAAATAAGGCATTACATATTTTCCTGTAGAAACAATAGAAATGCTTAATTTTCCCGATAGAATCCCCTTAAACGACATGGTTTTATAGTTGATTTCATTCACTTTATTTAAAATTTTTTGTGCTGTTTCTGCAATTTCTAACCCGAAATCAGTTATGTATAATTGTCTTCCAATAACTTCAGTAAGAGGGATTTCAAACTGATTTTGCAAATTTCTCATCTGTATTGATACCGCAGGTTGAGTTAGATTTAATTCTTCAGCTGCCCTTGTAATACTTTTCGCCTCTGCTACTTTTAGAAATATTTGTAGTTGATGAAGGGTATAATTCATAAAATATTTTTATATGTTTCATAACAAATATAAATAAAAATATATAAATAAGCCATGGTATATTTACAACCAAAAATTTCAAATGTTATGAAAAAGCAAGACGAACACGAGTTTAAACTAATTGACGGGCAATTTCATCCCAATGATGCAATGAATATACTCATGTCATTGTTTAATAGCAAGATTGAATATCATCAATTAGAATCATTCAGCAACCAGATACGAAGTGGCAGCGATGTTTCATCTTCCCAAAATAGAATTCAGTCGCTAAGGGATTCTGTTGAAAATATGAAAACGATACTCAAAGAAGCGGATTTGAATGGAAAGCAATTAAAAATTGAAGGTCTAATTCAGATAACTTTTGAAGACTGATTTTAAAACGCAATCATTATTTCCATTTTTTTATATGTTTGCAAACTCTTTAATGTAAATTATTGAGGAATCCTTAATTATGACAAACGAAATTAAAAAAGCTTCAAGCATACTGCAACAAGGAAAGGTAGTTGCAATTCCAACAGAAACGGTATATGGATTAGCCGCAAATGCATTTGACGATAAAGCTGTCGCCCAAATTTTTGAAATAAAAAAAAGACCTTTATTCAATCCCTTAATTGTACATATAAAATCCATAGATTATTTAAACAATATTGCCATTAATATTCCGCCAATTGCTTATCAATTAGCACAAAAATTTTGGCCTGGGGCCTTAACATTGGTTTTGGAAAAAAAATCAAATATTCCTGATATAGTGACAAGTGGTAAAAACACTGTAGGCATCAGGGTTCCTTCGCATCCAATTGCTTTAGCGTTATTAGAAGGATTAGATTTTCCACTTGCGGCTCCTAGTGCCAATCCTTTTGGTTATATCAGCCCAACGACTTCGGAACACGTCAAAAAACAATTAGGAGATAAAATTCCCTATATACTGGAGGGCGGTTCTTGCGAAAAAGGAATTGAATCAACAATAGTAGGTTTTGAAAATAACAAACCGATTTTGTATAGGGTTGGGGCTATTTCGAAAGAGGAAATTGAAAAATGTATTGGAGTTCTGGAAACTAAAAATACGGCATCTGCATCTCCGCAAGCTCCAGGGATGATTAATAAACATTATTCCCCTAAAACAAAATTCATAGTTTCAGAAAATATTTCTAAAAGTATAGAGGAAAATATAAATTGTAATGCTGGATTTCTGCTGTTTAAGAATGAAAATCAATTGCTACCACCTCATAAGTATATGGAATTATCATCGAATAAAAATCTAGAACAAGCAGCTAAAAAATTATATGCAGCGATGCATCAACTTGATTCTATGAATTTTGATGTCATTTTTGCTGAAAAATTGCCTGAAAAAGAATTGGGTATAACTATAAATGATAGGTTATATAGAGCCCAAGAAGAAAATTTCGAATTTAATATTAAATAATAATATTATGAATACTGCCCTTTTAATGGATAATTTGACCAGCCCGGCATTACTTTTTTTCTTATTGGGAATAATAGCTGTTCAGGTGAAAAGTGATTTAGAAATTCCTAAAAATTCCTCAAAATTTATATCATTGTATTTGCTTTTCTCCATTGGTTTTAAAGGAGGGCAAGAACTGGCTCATAGCTCATTAAATATGGAGATATTTTGGTCAGTAGTTTTTGGAATTGCTATATCTGTTATTATTCCATTTTATACTTTTTTTATTCTAAAAAAGAAATTAGGAATCGAAAACGCAGGTGCTATTGCGGCTGCTTATGGTTCAGTAAGTGCAGTTACATTTGTTACAGCACTCTCTTTTTTGGAACTTCAAAAAATAGTATTTAATGGTCATATGGTTGCTATAATGGCTTTAATGGAAGCTCCCGCGATAATTATCGGGGTTGTCTTAGTATCGTTTTTTAAAAAAAATAACAATATAAAAATTTCTGAAATAATAAAACATTCATTCACCAACGGAAGTGTTATTTTGATAATTGGAAGTTTGATAATAGGAATGCTGGCCAGTGATAGTCAGGCGCAAGGAATTAAACCTTTTACAACAGATATATTCAAAGGGTTTTTAGTGATATTTTTACTCGATATGGGAATGACTAGCGGTAGAAAACTATCTGAATTTATTAAAAACGGATGGTTTACCATGGTATTTGCGATTACTATACCATTCATTAATGGTTGCGCCATTGCGGTATTAAGCGGATTTATTACGCAAGAAGTAGGTGATCGTTTTATTTTTGCAATCCTTGCAGCCAGTGCATCCTATATAGCGGTTCCTGCAGCCATGAAAATTGCTGTACCAAATGCAAATCCAGGTTTGTATTTGCCTATGGCCTTAGCCGTTACATTCCCTTTTAATATTACTATAGGATTGCCTCTATATTATGCAGTTGTTTTATTAACATAAATGAAGGGAATTCCTTGATAATATATAATGGAACTTCTTTGATGATTTATTATAGGTTGATTATTTCAATTTGGATTATTAAAACGCATGTTTTTTTTAAAGAAAGTGCCCGATTTTTAAAATAGAAATTAAAAAACGTAAGAATAATCCAATTGGCATAAAATTAAATTTATAAAAAAAAGGGTGTGAAATAAGGAAAATGTATTTTTTTTAAATCATTTTTTGGATATTGATAATTCTTATTAAAAAAGAAATATTATTAATTAAAGTTAATGAAAAGTTAATAAGTTTGTTGAAAATTTTTTAGAGTTAGAAAAATTAGAGATGTCCAAAATGGTATTTTTGGTTCAGAAAGTTCTAAAAAATGGAACTAAAACAAACCCAATTAATAATTAAATTAAATTAAACATGAAAAAAGTAATTACTATTTTAGCCTTAGCGCTTACAACTTCAGTGGCATTTGCACAAGACACACCACTAGAAATTTCAGGTTCTGCTGATCTTTACTACAAGTATGATTTTTCAGAAGCTTCACAGTTAGGAACTAGTTTTGCTACCGATCAAAATTCCGTATCTCTAGGTATGATTGATATTGCGTTGAAGAAAAAAACAGGTAAAACCTCTTTCGTAGGAGAAGTTTCTTTTGGTCCTAGAGGGATGGGACAATCTATTCTTAATGATAGTGATGGTCAATCTTTCCACATCCAAAACTTATATGCTGCTTAT
>JBIKPM010000101.1:0-7008 GCA_044357435.1 Flavobacterium sp.
CCAACGTCCAAGAAATTTGCCGGTTCAAAACCTGCATATTTTATTAAATCCATCGTTGCCATGGCCAATCCAGCTCCATTTACCATACAACCTACGGTTCCGTCAAGATCCACATAATTAAGACCCGCTTCTTTTGCTTCAACCTCGATTGGATTTTCCTCGCGAACATCACGCATTTCAGCTAATTTCGGATGACGGTATAAAGCATTATCATCCAAATTTACTTTGGCATCAACGGCAATAATTTTATTATCTGAAGTTTTTAAAACGGGATTAATTTCAAACATCGAAGCGTCAGAACCTATATATGCTTTATATAAAGCATCAACAAACTGAACCATTTCTTTGAAAGCATTTCCGGAAAGTCCTAAATTAAAGGCAATTCTTCTAGCCTGAAAACCCTGTAATCCAATAGTTGGATCAATCTCTTCGGTAAAAATTAAATGCGGAGTATGTTCTGCCACTTCTTCAATATCCATTCCACCTTCGGTAGAATACATAATCATATTGCGACCTTTACTTCTATTCAATAAAACTGACATATAAAACTCAGAAGTTTCAGTTTCGCCTGGGTAATAAACATCTTCAGCAACCAAAACCTTGTGTACTTTTTTACCTTCGGCAGATGTTTGCGGAGTAATTAGTTGCATTCCAATGATTTGCTGAGAAATCTCCTCTACTTGTTGAAGGTTTTTGGCTAGCTTTACTCCACCGCCTTTTCCTCGTCCACCAGCGTGAACTTGTGCTTTTATAACGTGCCATCCTGTTCCAGTTTCGGCAGTCAATTGTTTTGCGGCAGCAACTGCTTCTTGTGGATTATTCGCCACATAACCACGTTGCACTTTTACGCCATAGCTGGCCAGTATTTCTTTTCCTTGGTATTCGTGTATATCCATATTGAGGTATTTGACAAGATTCTGAATGTATTCCAGAAATTAAGTGCGACAAAAATAGCAAAATTCATCTTAAAACTAAAATCTTTTTGTGATAATAAAAACAGCCATTAAATTAGATGATTTTTTTAACTTTTATATTTTAATGTTCACTCCCCAACCAATTATAAACTAGATTTTAAGTTCTAAATATTATATTATAATCTGCTATATCGATTGAAACAAAAAATAAAAGGAAGAATTTGAATGTTATTATCTTAATTTAAATTAAAAAAACCAAAATGAATTGTCAATTTATCAATTTGAATCTATATGATTGTTTTTATCATTAATAAGTGTGCGTTTTTCTGCTATTACTGTAAAAATACATCTCTAACTATGTTTTCAATTCATTATAATTAATGAAATCTTTATTTTTGCATAAAAATTAATAAGCATGAAAATTAAAGAACAAGGTCTTTATTTGCCAGAATTTGAACATGAAAACTGCGGGGCTGGGTTTATCTGTAACCTAAAAGGCGAAAAAACAAATCAAATCATACACGACGCATTAGAAATCCTTGTAAAACTGGAACATCGTGGAGGTGTTAGCTCAGATGGAAAAACAGGTGATGGAGCCGGACTATTAATTGACATACCTCACGAATATTTCAATAGGGTTTGTGATTTCAAGCTGCCGGAAGCTCGTGAATATGCAGTTGGAATGGTGTTTTTACCAAAAACTGAAAATCAATATGTTTTTTGTAAAAAAACATTCGAAAAAGAAATCAAAGGTCAGGGATTAACCATTTTAGGATGGAGAGAAGTTCCTGTAGATTCTTCACAATTAGGTCAAATAGCAGCCGCTTCTGAACCAAGAATTGACCAAATTTTCGTTGGAAAAAGCGAACCAATTGATGATGCCACATTCAAAGCAAAACTGTATGCGGCACGTAAAATTACGGAGCACACCATTATCAATTCTAAAATATCTGAAAACTCCTATTTCTACATCCCTAGTTTTTCAACCACTACGCTGATTTACAAAGGGATTATTATGCCCGAAGATATTGGTCCATACTATACTGATTTACAACAAACCGATTTGGTAACGCGTCTAGCGTTGGTACACCAACGTTTTTCTACTAATACAATGCCTTCATGGGAGCTGGCCCAACCGTTTAGATACATATGTCAAAATGGAGAAATCAACACTTTACGCGGGAATGTAAGTAGAATGCGCGTTAGGGAAGAAATTATGAAAAGTGATGTTTTTGGTCCGCAAATTGAAAAATTATTCCCAATCATTATTCCTGGAAAGTCGGATTCGGCCTCTATGGATATGGTTGTGGAATTATTGATGCACACCGGAAGGTCATTGCCAGAAGTGATGATGATGATGATTCCAGAAGCATGGGAAAAACACAAAACCATGTCTGCCGAGAGAAAAGCATTCTATGAATACAACGCTTGTATCATGGAACCTTGGGATGGTCCTGCTTCTGTTCCGTTTTCAGATGGTGATTATGTAGGAGCTTTACTGGATCGTAATGGTTTGAGACCTTCTAGATATACTGTAACCAAAAGCGGTAAATTAATCATGGCATCCGAAATTGGCGTTGTGGAAATAGCTCCCGAAGATGTAGAAAGCCATGGTAGATTAGAACCGGGAAAAATGTTCTTGGTTGATATGAACGAAGGGCGCATCATTAATGATGAAGAAATAAAAAGCAAAATTGTTTCTGAAAGACCTTATCAGGAATGGTTAAAAAAATACAGACTTAACTTAAAAGACGTGCCAAGCACTTCTGAAGTTTGTCCAATAGAAACCATCGATTTAGTAACAAGAGAACGTCTGTTTAACTATACATTAGAAGACATTCAAGATATGATTACCCCAATGGCCCAATCTGGAAAAGAAGCTTTGGGTTCTATGGGTACTGATACCCCTCTTGCAGTATTATCAGATAGACCACAACTAATTTCAAACTACTTCAAACAATTATTTGCGCAAGTTACCAATCCACCATTGGATGGAATTCGTGAAGAAATCGTTACTGACATTAGTTTGGCATTAGGTCAAGACAGAAACATTTTTGACATTTCCAGCAAACAATGCAGGAAATTAAGAATTCAAAATCCCGTAATTTCTAACAGAGATTTAGAAAAAATAAGAAATATTTCGGTAGACAACTTCAAAGCAGAAACTATTGAAATATTATATCCAAAAGCCAAAGGATTAAATGGACTCGAAGATGCCTTGGAAGCTATTATTGTTCAAATTACAAAGGCAATAGAAAGAGGTACCAACATCATTATTTTATCCGATAGAGGAGTAAATAAAGAGTTTGCCCCAATACCATCTTTGTTAGCTTGTTCTTATGTGAACCACCAAATGAACCGTTTGCGCAAGCGTTCTTATTTTGATATTATAATCGAATCCGCTGAACCACGCGAGCCACATCATTTCGCAACTTTATTCGGATATGGGGCAAGTGCCATCAATCCTTATATGGTGAATGAAATCATCCGTGTTCAGGTAAGAGAAGGATTTATTACTGGTATAGATGAAGAAAAAGCAGTTCACAACTTCAACAAAGCTATTGGAACGGGTATATTGAAAATCATGAACAAAATCGGAATCTCGACATTACACTCGTATAGAGGTTCTCAAATTTTCGAAATTGTAGGTTTCAATTCTAAGTTCGTTCAAAAATACTTCCCTTACACTACTTCAAGAATTGAAGGTATTGGACTGTATGAAATTGAAAAAGAAATTAATGAAAGATACAAATATGCCTACCCAGATACTTTAATACAAAACAGATTAGGATTAAATATCGGTGGAGAATATAGATGGAGACGTAATGGGGAAAGACACATGTTCAACCCTACCACAATTGCTAAATTACAACAGGCAGTTAGATTGAGCGATCAAACCAGCTATGATGAATATGCAAAAGCAGTAAATGATCAGGCGCAGAATTTAATGACCATCCGTGGATTGTTCGAATTTGATAACCTAAATCCAATTCCATTGGAAGAAGTGGAACCTTGGACAGAAATCGTAAAACGTTTCAAAACAGGAGCCATGTCTTACGGATCCATATCTAGGGAAGCACACGAAAATTTGGCTATCGCCATGAACCGAATTGGAGGTAAATCAAATTCTGGTGAAGGAGGAGAAGATAGAAAACGTTTTCAACCAGACCTTAATGGAGACAGCCGTAACTCGGCAATCAAACAGGTAGCTTCTGGACGTTTTGGAGTAACTTCACATTATTTATCTAGTGCCAAAGAAATTCAAATTAAAATGGCTCAAGGTGCAAAACCTGGAGAAGGTGGACAATTACCAGGGGAAAAAGTATTGCCTTGGATTGCCGCGGCTCGAAACTCAACTCCTTATGTAGGTTTGATTTCGCCACCACCACACCATGATATCTACTCTATCGAAGATTTAGCACAATTAATTTTTGACTTGAAGAATGCCAATAGAGAAGCTCGTATCAACGTGAAATTAGTTTCAGAAGTTGGCGTTGGAACTATTGCTGCCGGAGTTTCTAAAGCAAAAGCAGATGTAGTTTTAATTGCAGGTTATGATGGTGGTACAGGAGCCTCTCCCCTAACATCATTAAAACACGCTGGTCTTCCATGGGAACTTGGATTGGCCGAAGCACAACAAACTTTGGTTTTAAATAATCTAAGAAGCAGAATTGTTGTAGAATGTGACGGACAATTAAAAACGGGCCGTGATGTGGCTATTGCCGCTCTATTGGGAGCTGAAGAATTTGGTTTCGCAACAGCTCCACTTGTAGCTTCAGGTTGTATTATGATGCGTAAATGCCACTTAAACACTTGTCCGGTTGGTATTGCAACCCAAGATAAAGAGTTGCGTAAAAACTTTAAAGGAACTCCTGAACACGTCATTAACTTCTTCTATTATGTTGCCGAAGAATTAAGAGGTATCATGGCTCAATTGGGTTTTAGAACTTTAGGGGAAATGGTGGGACAAACCCACAAAATCAATTCCAATAAAGCCATTACACATTATAAAGCCAAAGGATTGGATTTGTCTTCTATATTACATACGCCAGACGGATACAGTGACATGATTGTCAAAAACACCGAAAAACAAGATCATAATTTAGAAAATGTATTGGACTTCCAAATCTTGAAAGATTCACACCGTGCGTTGTACAGAAAGGAAAAAATGACTTTGAATTATCCTATTAATAATACCAACCGTTCTGTTGGAGCTATTGTAAGTAATGAAATTTCTAAAATATATGGATACCTTGGTTTACCTGAAGACACTCTAAACATTAACTTCACTGGTTCAGCCGGTCAAAGTTTAGGTGCATTTAGTGCCCACGGATTAACATTCACTGTGGAAGGAAACACCAATGACTACTTAGGAAAAGGACTTTCTGGAGCTAAGCTAATCATTAAGAAACCAGCAAAAGCAACATTCGTTGCAGAAGACAATGTTATCGTCGGAAACGTTTGTTTATTCGGGGCGGTAGAAGGAGAAGCCTATATAAATGGTATTGCGGGAGAGCGTTTTGCCGTTCGTAACTCTGGTGCAACAGCAGTTGTAGAAGGAGTTGGTGATCATGGCTGTGAATACATGACAGGTGGAAAAGTAGTTGTTTTAGGTAGTACCGGACGTAACTTTGCCGCAGGAATGAGCGGAGGTATCGCATATATTTACGATCCGGAAAACAAATTCACCAACGGATTGTGCAATACGGAATCAATAGCATTTGAAGACATTGAAGCCGAAGAAGCCGAAGAATTGAAAGCATTGATTGAAAAACACGTAAACTATACAAACAGTACCAGAGGTACTGAATTATTGGCAGATTGGGCTAGCAGCTTGAGCAAATTTGTGAAAGTGATGCCTACAGAGTACAAAAAAGCGTTAAAACGTCTGGAAACGGAAGAACAAATGGTTGAAGAATTAACAGCATAATACAATGGGAAAAGTAACAGGTTTTAAAGAATTCGAAAGAAAAGATGAATCATACACGGCTGTAAAAGAACGTGTGGTACATTACAATGAATTTACGGTTCCTCTGAGTGAAGCTGAAATTACAAAACAAGGATCCCGTTGCATGGATTGCGGTATACCTTTTTGTCATAGTGGATGTCCTCTAGGAAATTTGATACCAGATTTCAATCACATGGTACATCAAGGCGAGTGGCAGAAAGCCTCTTGGATACTCCATTCAACTAACAATTTTCCGGAATTCACGGGACGTCTATGCCCTGCTCCATGCGAAAAAGCATGTGTGTTAGGGATTATTGCAGAACCAGTATCTATTGAAAACATAGAAAAAAATATTGTGGAACGTGCCTTTAAAGAAGGATGGATTAAGCCACAACCTCCTAAAACCAGAACTGGAAAAACAGTTGCTGTTGTAGGTTCTGGTCCTGCAGGTTTAGCCGCAGCACAACAATTAAACAGAGCAGGTCACTTAGTTACTGTGTTCGAAAGAGACGATGCTGTTGGAGGATTGTTGCGTTATGGAATTCCTAACTTCAAAATGGAGAAAGGAATTATAGAACGTCGTGTAGCGATTTTAGAAGCTGAAGGTATTGTTTTTAAAGTAAATACTAATGTTGGCGTAAACTACGACATTAACGACTTAAAAGCTTTTGATTCCATTGTGCTTTGTGGTGGTGCAACGGAAAGAAGAGGCTTGCCGACTCCTGGAGCCGATGCAGACGGAGTGGTTCAAGCAATGGATTTCTTAACACAACAAACCAAAGTAGTTTTTGGACAAAAAGTAGAAAATCAAGTTATGGCTACTGGCAAAGATGTAATCGTGATAGGTGGTGGAGATACAGGATCAGACTGTGTGGGCACCTCAAACCGTCATGGTGCAAAATCAGTAACTAACTTTGAGATTATGCCAAAACCTCCGGTAGGAAGAAGCGAAACTACCCCTTGGCCCTATTGGCCTCTACAACTAAAAACTTCCTCTTCTCACAAAGAAGGTGCTGAAAGAAACTGGTTGATTAATACCAAAGAATTCATCAAAGATGCCAATGGTAAATTAATTGCTCTAAAAACAGTGAATGTAAAATGGAAAATAGTTCCTGGACAACGTCCTGAATTAATAGAAGTGGAAGG
>JBIKPM010000102.1:0-6957 GCA_044357435.1 Flavobacterium sp.
GAACGTTCTGTTTTTTCGAAAAAATCACGGTGATTGGTATCATGCAAATAAACTGAAAAGCGATTGGGAAATATCATTTTAACCATTCCCAGCGAATTAAATTTTCCAGGAATTTGAACGTAACGGTAGTTATAAGCATTCGATAAACTCCAGTTATATGCAGGGACCACTTTTCCGTTTCTATCATATAGCCTGATGTTTGTTTGGGCTAAATAGCCTCTATTTTTCGAAATGGCGGGAATTACATCTTCCCTCAAAATGGTTGGCGGCACAGTCCAAGTCGGATTAAAAATCACTTGGGTCAATTTTGAAGATAAAACAGGGGTTCTTCTTTTAGGTCTGCCAACTATTACCCTATGGGTTTGAAGTGTGTCCTGGTTCTTAACCAAAGTCAGTTTGTAATCAGGGATATTGACGATTACATATTCATTTCCCAAATTCTTCGGAAACCATTTCCAACGCTCGAGATTGACAAGAATTTGTTCTTTACGCTGTTTTTTAGAAAAATTGAGCGATTCGACCGTTCCCCTTCCAATAATGCCGTCAGCACCCAAACCGTGACGCGATTGGAATTTTTTCATGGCCTTGACCGTTTCATTATCATAAAGCGTGGACAAATTATCTTTCGACTGTAAATCATTCCAATAGGTAAGCCTTTTTTTAATTTCAATTAATGCGGGATTGCTGTCATTTGGAGAAATTTTATCGTTAATTACAATTTTTTTTAAATCGTCTTTTGGAAAAGCATTAATGATTTTAAGGGCATTTTTCAATCTTTTGTAAACAATATGATTGGGTTTTAGCAGTTCTATTTTTTTTGATAAGGAATCGCTTTTCAGCAATTGCAGTATTGTTTCATTAATGTCAATCTTATTTTCTTTCAAATCCCATTTTTTATATAAATATCTCGGATTTACTCGTCCATTAGTTAAATGCGAAATGTATTTTTGAAAGCTTAGTGTGAGTAAAATGTCATAGTTTGCCACTTCCTGATCTGTTAGCAAGGGAATTTTTTTTTCATAATCCATCAATTTATTTATGTTGTAATCCATTGGATTTAATCCTTCTTCGTCAGATTTCGAGAGCTCCCCCAAAACCGTTTTTCTGTTTTTTTCATTTCCCCAAATAGTTACATAATTAATGGACCTGTAAAAATGAATAAGTGCTTTATTCTTGTATTGATACAATGACACACTTTCAATTGGCACCATTTTATAAGATGCTGTTTGAGCTATTGGGACAGAAGCGGTAAATTGCATTCTTACCTCATTTTTTAGCGGTTCTTTTTTGCATCCCAAAATGACACATATCAATACGAAAATATAAAATTTATTCATTTTTAATAAAGATTGGGATTGCTACATAAAATTACTGAATTTATAACAATTTAATTTTAAAACGGTTATAAAAAAACGGAGGGATTCGATAAATTTTTTTAAAAAAACTTGCAAAGAAGCCAAGTAATTAATTATATTTGCACCGTTGTAATGCGAAAGTAGCTCAGTTGGTAGAGCTCCAGCCTTCCAAGCTGGTTGTCGCGAGTTCGAGCCTCGTCTTTCGCTCTAAACCCCAAACGAAAGTTTGGGGTTTTTTTATTTTAAAAATGGGATCAATCGGATCAATCCCAAAACCTGTGGAGCGATAAAAACCTGGGATCAATATTAAAATAAGGATATTTGTGGATCAATCCCAAAATTTATCCTTTAAAACGGGTTGTCGCATTAAGAAAGTTTTGTATTATAATTTCCAAATCTGCATACGTAATCCTTGATTTGATAGTTTTTAGAAGATGAGTTGGTAACAAAATATAATAAAATAACGGGCTGAAAGACTTAATAATTCACTAACTTTAAGGTGATGTTTTGATGATCTTATAGGCATAAAGATATTGTCAAATTATAAACCGATGAAAAGTAACAAAGGAATTCTTTTTGTATGTTTATTTTGTCAATTTTGTTTTGGACAACTATTGACAAGAATACCTTTGCATGGACATGTAGTTAACGATTCCGCCAAAATAGAAGCAGGAATTGTGTTTAACATAAATTCAAAATCAGGAACTACCATAAACTCTCGGGGATTTTTTAGTATACTGGCAAAAGTAAATGATACTTTGTTTTTTTCAAGTTTAGCGTTCAAATCCAAAAAAATAGTACTTACTAAGAGCCATTTTTCCACTCCGTTTATAAGGGTGAAAATGGAAATCCTCACGAAACGTTTGCTTGAGGTCGTTGTTTATGCCAATAAAAGTTTTCACCCCATACAAGGAGGTTCAAAAGCAATTGTGGAAAGCTATTATTTTGACGACGAAAAGTCTTCTCCCAAAAATACTACAATGCCCCCAGACGGAACTATTGAAAACGGAATGGATTTTGTCCGAATGTATAAAGATATTTTAAAGATACTAAAAGTCAATAACCCTGAAAGAACCGATTTTATTAGTCCAAGGAGTTTTACAGAGGTCATTATGAACAAAATTGGATATACTTTTTTTACAAATACGTTACAACTAAAAGATGATAAAATTGGACTTTTCCTTGTTTTTTGCGAAAACGATTCCAAGTCGACGGTGCTCTTAAAATTGGCATCCGAATTTGAATTGATAGATTTTCTAATTTCAAAAAACAAAGAATTCAAAACAATCACTAGTTTCGAAAATTAGATTCTGTTAAACGGCTTTTTCAAAGAATTATTTGAGAAAGAAGGAAATAGCCTATTTTAAAATTGTGAATTGCCTTTGCCTACTATGGAAGTAAAATCAAAATTTGATTGATGTTAATTATTTATAAAATAAAAGCATTTGTAATTGGACAACTTTGTAACTTTGCGACTTAAAATAATTAGATTATGTTTGGTATAGGAGGAGGCGAATTGATTTTTATCATTTTTATCATATTGATGCTCTTTGGTTCGGACAAAGTACCAGAAATGGCTCGAACAATGGGAAAAGCTATGGCGCAATTAAAAAATGCCACAAATGACATAAAAAATGAAATTCAAAAAGGTGCCGAGGCCAATGGTTTTGATCAAAATATGCTTAATGATTTTACTCATAGTATTGCTTTAGAAATTGACAAGACCAAAAGTGATCTGCTAGGAGATACAACTTCATCTTTAACGGATATTCCAAGTGTTTTTACCGCGGAAATTGATAAATCAAAGGATGATTTATTGACAGAAACAGCCTCTCAAATTAATGAGGTCAAAGAAAAAATTGAGGATAGTCTGGGTGCCATAAAACGCAAAAAATAATGCTGGAAAAAATACGTTCTCTTGATACCCAGTTATTTATTTATTTAAACAGTCTGGGTTCTCACGCTTATGATAATTTATGGTTAATCATAACCAAACAAGTTTACTGGGCTCCATTTTTCCTGCTCTTGGCTTATTTACTTTACAAAAAAATAGGTTTAAAAAATCTTGGGATAGTTGTTATTTTTATTGCCTTGATACTTTTGTTTTGTAATGAATCAGTTGAATTTTTTAAAATCACTTTTAAGCGATTACGCCCCTGTAATGATCCAAAAATAAAAGATGTTATTCGAATCATACACCAGTCGGCTACTTATAGTTTTTTTTCAGGGCATGCCGCAAATTCGATGGCGACGATGACTTTTTTATTTTTGACGCTAAAGAAACATTATAAATATATTTTTCTGATTTTTTTATATCCTTTGATTTTTGCCTATAGCCGAATATACCTAGGAGTTCACTATCCAAGTGATATTTTAACGGGTTATGTTTTTGGTTGGCTTTATGGGATTGTTTTCTATAAAGGGTATGAATATTATCAATCTCGGATTCAGGTTAAATAACTCTCGAAACGGTCAAACCATCTCGAATGGGTAGCAAAACACTTTCCACCCTTGGATCATTTTTCAATAATTGATTGTATTCTAAAATAATTTTTGTGCTCAAATCATTGGCTTGTAAAGGCTCCAATACCTTTCCACTCCACAAAACATTGTCAGAGAGAATAATTCCTCCCTTGTTCATTTTTGGTATAATTAATTCAAAATAATTCAGGTAATTTTCCTTGTCCGCATCAATAAAAACCAAATCAAATTTAAAGTCTAGTGTTGGAATAATGTTCATGGCCTGCCCAAGGTGTTGTACGATTTGCTTTCCCCAAGGCGATTTGTTAAAATATTTTCGTTGAAAATCAACCAACTCTTCCTTGATGTCAATCGTATGAAGCACCCCGTTTTCCTGCATGCCTTCGCACAAACATAAGGCCGAATAACCGGTATAAGTGCCTATTTCGAGGATAGTTGCCGGACGAACCAGTTTGGATAACATGCTTAAAACCCTACCTTGAAAATGTCCGCTTAGCATTCGTGGTAACAAAATTTTTTGATAGGTTTCTTTGTCTAAAGCTGCTAATATTTCCGGTTCTTTTTGAGAATGTTGTTCGATGTAATCTTCTAATTCTTGGGAAATGAAATGCATTTTTATAATTTTTGTCAAAGTTATCAAATTATCAAAACAACAAAACAATAAATAGTTATTAACTTTGCGCCATGCAAATCGATAAAAAAGACATTCGCGCTTTATCAAAAGAACAACTACGTAATTTTTTTGTTACCAATGGAGATCAAGCATTCCGTGGTAATCAAGTCTATGAATGGTTGTGGAGCAAGGGTGCACATGATTTTGAAGACATGAGTAATGTGGCAAAAACCACAAGGAAAATGCTCGAAGAAAACTTTGTTATCAACCACATCAAAGTCGATACAATGCAGCGCAGTGAAGACGGAACGGTAAAGAACGCAGTTCGTTTGCATGACGGTTTGGTTGTGGAAAGTGTTTTGATTCCAACAAATACAAGGACAACTGCTTGTGTTTCCAGCCAAGTAGGCTGCAGTTTGGATTGCAATTTTTGCGCAACGGCGCGACTAAAAAGAATGCGAAATCTAGAGCCTGCTGAAATCTATGACCAAGTTATTGCCATCGATAAGGAAAGTCGTTTGTATTACAACCACCCTTTGTCTAATATTGTTTTTATGGGAATGGGAGAACCTCTGATGAATTATAATAATGTGATGAAAGCTATCGAAATGATTACTTCAAATGAAGGCTTGGGAATGTCGCCAAAACGAATCACAGTTTCGACCTCGGGTGTTCCTAAAATGATACGGAAACTCGCCGATGATGAAGTGAAATTTAAATTGGCGGTTTCTTTGCATTCTGCAATAGAGGAAATCCGTTCCCGAATAATGCCGTTTAGTGTCAGTTTTCCTTTAATTGATTTACGGGAAGCATTAGAATATTGGTACAAAAAAACCAAAAGTAAAATTTCTTACGAATATGTTATTTGGAAGGATGTCAATGATGACAAAGCCTCAATTGATGCCTTGGTGAAATTCTGTAAGTATGTCCCTTGCAAAGTCAATTTGATAGAATACAATCCCATTGACGATGGAGAATTTCAGCAAGCATCACAGGAATCAATAAATGCATACATAAAAGCGCTTGAAGCTAGCGGAATTGTGGTAAAAGTACGGAGAAGCCGAGGAAAAGACATTGATGCTGCTTGTGGACAATTAGCCAATAAAGAAGCATAAAAAAACGTCCCGATATTTTCGAGACGTTTTTTAACAACATTCCTAATTCTTTATTTTTTAAGCACAATTTCTTTCGTTACTTCATTTATGGTTAAGGTAGCAAGTTTGTCGCATTCACCGACCCCATAATCTAAGGTAGCTTTTCCTTCATTTTTCGTGATTTCTTCTATACCTGAAACAGGAAAAGGCATTTTGCAACTCATTTTAATTAGAAGTGGCCGTGTTTTTTGAATAGTAAAAGTATATTTAGAACCATTTGGAAACGTTGTAATATTGTATCCCCAAACTTTAAAAACGTTGTCTTCCCAATTTGCAAAAGTAGCAAATCCTTCGACCATTTCTCTAACCCGAGTTCCAATTCTAGTATAAATTTTACCGTCAGAAAATGTGATTTTCACATCAACCGAATGAGTAGTTACTGGATGTAGCGCAGTCAATAAATCTGTACTTTTGAGTTCATGGGAAATTGTTCTACTACCTTCAATTAATTTTCCATTGTGGTAAAATCCTTCTAGGGTATAAGAAATAGTTTTTATGGGAGTTGTAAAGTTTTTTGAAAAACTAACAATAATTTTTCCTTTTAAAACATTTCCGTTTGGCAATGCACAACCTTGTGTTCCGAAATCAATCGTTCTTATCCAATTGTCATCCGTCAAAACTGTGGTTACAGTTGCGCAAGGAGGCAAGATACTTTTCATTCCGGCACTAGTTTTTGCAACTATACTTTTTTGCATTTCAAACTGGTCTTCAGCAATGATTGAAACATCATCTACCGTGGTATCAATTTCTGAATTTGCTATAGCATCATCAGTTGTAATTGTTTTTAATGTAACTGAAACATTAGCAGATTCATCAGTGGAACAACCGATAAAAATAGAGATGGAAAGCAACGATACAAATAATAAAAATTTTGTTTTCATAATAAATAATTTATAGGTTTAGTGCTTTGACTCGGAAAGCAGTAAAAGGTTTAAACGGACAATTAAATTTACAAAAAAATAAGGAATTGAATGTCTTTAATGTTCCAAAATGGATGAATAACACTTTTTGAATCTATTTTATATAATAATAAACTTACAATCATCGGTTTTTATTATAGGTCGGTTCAAATTGTAATTTATTATTTGAAGGCAATTGTGTGGAATTGAAATTGATTGTGTGATAAAAATAAAATATTTTGAATCACTTTCACTTACCGAAAATAGTTGCCGTTTTTTTATTCGAAAATAGTATATTTGAACTCTAAATGAACATCACTTCTCAAATAAAACAGCCTATTTTTAATGAAATGGAACTTTTTGAAAAAAAGTTCTACGAATCGATGACTTCAAAGGTGGCTTTGTTAAATAGGATTACCTATTATATTGTTAATCGAAAAGGAAAACAAATGCGT
>JBIKPM010000007.1:0-19667 GCA_044357435.1 Flavobacterium sp.
ATCAGGGAATTTCAAAAGCAAACTAAGCCGGTTTTTATTTAAGGCCTTACTTTGGTTTCTTGGGCTTTCCGTTTCTTCTGTTATTTTTTTCAAATTTGTGCCAATACCATTCACGCCTTTGATGGTGATTCGTGCGATTGAAAACAAATTAGCAGGGAAGGAAATTTATTTCAGCCACGATTGGGAACCTATCGAGAATATTTCGAACAACATACAAAAAGCCGTGATTGCCAGTGAAGATGGAACCTTTCTCATTCATCATGGCTTCGATTTTAAGGCAATAGAAAAAGCAATGGATAATAATGAAAGAGGCCGAAGAATAAAAGGCGGAAGTACCATTTCGCAACAAACGTCCAAAAATGTTTTTCTTTGGCAAGGAAGAAGTTATTTACGTAAAGGACTGGAGGCTTATTTCACGGTTCTTATAGAGTTAATTTGGGGTAAGGAACGCATTATGGAAGTGTACCTCAACAGCATCGAAATGGGGGATGGTATTTATGGAGCCCAAGCCGCAACCCAACATTGGTATAGAAAAGATGCCTCAAGTCTTACGAAAATGCAAGCCGCTGGTATTGCTGCCATCTTGCCCAATCCCAGAAAATATTCCGCTACCAGTTCCTCTTCTTATATCAATCGACGAAAAGACAAAATTGTTCGCGTGATGCGTTACGTTGGCAAGATTGAGTACAAATAAAAAGGTAAATTACTTTTATCATAAACTTTCTATATAATAATAATCAAAAAAAGGGCAATCTAATTATTAGACAGCCCTTTTTTATATAATACAATTCTTTTTATTTAACAACTACTGGATAAGTTACTGCAAAATCAGTTGCTCCGCCGGCGTTAGTAATGTCTCCAGAAGCAACACCTGAAGCCGATTTATTTGGTAAGTGTCTTAGTGTCAATAATAAATTTCCAGTTGTTGCGGTCTTAGTGGTCAAAGTAAATGCTAATCCAATTGGTTTTCCGTTTGCGTCGGCATCATTATAAACAAACGTTCCAACAGCACTTGGAGCTTGAAAAAACAACTGATGCTCTTCTCCTTCTTCTTCAACTTCGCTTGTAATGTCTCCCGCAGGGCTTTCAGTTTCATTTAAGATTGTAACCGCGCCATCATACGTTGTGTTTTGGGCAAAATTTCCTGATGGTGGTATTGTTAATGGAGCATTTGGGCCATCGCCATCTAAATCTTTGTATTGCAAAGTGATGGGCGTACCGCCTCCTTGAGGAGTGAATACTGCTGTAACCGTTGTGATGACTTCTTCCTCGTTTACAGGCGGAGTGTCGTCCTTGCTACAAGAAGAGAAGGCTAATATAGCTACTAATGCCAATGTTGTAATTTTTAAGTTTTTCATTTTTTTTGTGTTTAAATTAAATTGATTGTTACTGATTTTTGTTTTCATAATAAATGTTAATAATTGATTTTTAATTGAATTTGATAGTTTCTTCCAATTTCGTCTGCAAAAAAGCGTTGCCGATTTAAGTAGTCCCTATATTTTGTGTTTAAAATATTTTGAACAGAAAATGCTAATGTTGTAATTCCTTTTTTAAAAGTTTTAAATTTTATTTCGGAATATAAATTTAATAAGTGGTAAGCTGGTGGCGGGGAACTGACATCAACTTCAACGGCTATAAATTCATTGTTCTCGATGATATTCGTTGTAAAATTATTGTTTGGAAATCGATTTTGCCGGAATACAATTTCGCTTTTTAATTCTAGTACTAATTTTTTCCATTCATTTTTTGAGAATTTAATTTTGTTATTAATGCTTAATGGCGGCATATCAATCAAAGGTTGGTTTTCGGTAATGTCCTTCCCATTTACATAAGCACAAGAGAATAAGTGCTCCCATTCGGGTGAAATATTCCAGTGGGTTTGAATATCAATTCCCGAAAGCTTGGCATTTGTTTGTTGGTATTCCCAAACTGGAAAAGCACCACGAATAGTAGTCTCAAATCCTACAGGTTTTAGAAACATATAGTTTTGAATTCTATTGATGTATGGATTGATTTCTAAAGAAAAACGATTCCATTTTTTTTGAATTGTGATGGCTAATTTTGTTGCCTGTTCTTTGTCTAAGCTTAAATCTCCTAATTCAATAACACCAGTCGAATGATGAAGTCCATCACTAAAAAACTCTGATGGATTTGGATTTCGGGAAGCAGTACTTATGTTCATATAACAATTGAATCCGCTTTCAAATTCTTTACGAAATCCAATACTTCCGGAAAAATTATTGAATAGAAATTGAGGTTTTGTAAGCCATTGTCCACCAAAATCACTTACGATAAAATCTGAAAACTCATTCGTATAGCCTCTTTCATCCCACCTTGATTTAATATAGTATTTTGTTGCTTGTGTATTTGAAAAATCATACCTCAATCCTGCATCAACTGAAAAATTATTTGAAAAATCGCGATTAACAATGCCATAAACCCCAAAATCGGTTTTATCAAAATTGGGGATTAATGGTCTAATTCCAGTTGCAGGATTTGCAAAATTATTTTGAATTGAAGCTGCAAAACCTGATTTTATCGACCAATCGTGAAGATTTCTCTTGTAGTCAATATTTATAGAATGGGTTTTTAACTCTAAATCCAAAGCTGCAATGTTGTTGTAATTAGCTCTACGAACATCAAACTCCAATCTTTTATTTAACTGAAATGAATATTGCAATGCTATTGATGTCATTTCATTGAAATGGTAATTAAAATTTAATTTTGCAACGTGGTGTTGAACATCTTGTTTGGGATTTTTAATATTGTAAGTAAAATCATTGATGACAGACGGAACTTGATTGTTGATTGAATTATACAAATCGTTCACATTTCCTGTATGAGAAGCGCTTAATATTCCAATTACGGATTTGTAGTAACTATAGAATGAAGTAATATCAAAGTTTTTCCCTGTGAATTTAATGTCCCCAGAAAAGTTAGCTTCCCGATTGCCCGTATTTGATAATACATAATTTGGTGCTTCTTTATCGCCAATATATTTTAATGTTGATAATGCGTTCCAACTCAATCCACGCTTCTTGCTTTTATGAATGCTTGAACTTACGGAGCCTCCTTTACCATTTGAATCAAAATTTAGAATTGTTTTCCCAAAAAGCGTGTCATTTTTAACAGAAACCGGCTCAATAATGACTAATCCGCCTACGGCATCACCGCCGTATTGCAATCCTGAAGCCCCTTTAATGACTGTAATTTTAGCTGCCGAATTGATGTCAAAATTAGGTGCGTGTTCTGTTCCCCATTGCTGATCTTCCATTTTTACATTGTTGTTTATCACCGGAACTCTGCTGCCGTACAACCCGTTAATCACTGGTTTAACAATAGCATTTCCAGTTTTTAATGTGGTTACTCCAGCAATTTCCTTTAAAGCATCACCTAGCGAGTTGCTGCTGTACTTTTCAATGGTCTCTTCTTTAATTTTTTGTTCTAAAACAGACTTGTTGATAGTGTTTCTTGCATGAACTACATTAATCTCATTCAATCGTAAAGTCAGTTCTTTTAGTTTAAAATTAAGTACAAGGTCATCCTTTAAACCAACTAAAGTGTCAATAGTTTGATAACCAATATACGAAACGTGAACATTTACTTTTCCGTTGGAAACATTTTTTATAAAATAATTCCCTAGCGAATCAGTCGTCCCTGTTTTCTTTCCGATATGAATATGACTTCCCTCAAGAGGAATATTCTCTTGATTGGTAATTTTCCCGCTTATGGTATTTTGTGAAAATAAACACACACTAAATAACAAGAAGCAGAAAATGAGATACTTTTTTTTTAGCATTTTTTCTGTTCAAAATATACATAAACACAGTGCTCATTTTCAGACAATAGAAAATGAACTTGTTTTTAAAATAATTTGAATTCTGGGGGAGCACGAAGCGCAAAAAGGCTTCCTTTGAAGAATTGGGTTATTTCCCTTGAATTGAAAAAAGAATATCCTGAAGGAAGGTTTGTTTTCTTGAATTCAAAATGAGAAATAGTAGCAGAAATAAAATTGCTTAGTGTAAAATCACAAACAAAACAATGATCAAAATTGTGGTGTTGATGCGTGATTTCGTGACTGGAATTGTTTTTATGAGAACATTTTTTTTCAGAAAGTTGTTTGGCCAAATGCTCATAACTATGCACAGATTGAAACAGCATTGCGAACAATACTGAAACTATTAAAATTAAATTTACTACAACAAATTTCCTTTTCATTATCAACAAAAATAAATATAATATTTTAATAAGCCTTTGTATTTAAGAAATTTTATGATTTTATCTTATATAGGACTATTTCATTTTGGGTTCTACTGAAAATATGGTGAACATTCAATTTTCACAAAACCATTCCGTTAATTAAGGTTCGTAAAGAAGTTTTACCTCTTAATTTTCTTAACTCTATTAATGGTTTAAAAGATTTTAAAATCTATTTTAAATGTTTTAGTTTTTTTTACAAAACCCAGTAGAGCCCCATTTTTAAAACGGTTTATA
The DNA here is from genome assembly GCA_044357435.1 of Flavobacterium sp. Taxonomy (GTDB): domain Bacteria; phylum Bacteroidota; class Bacteroidia; order Flavobacteriales; family Flavobacteriaceae; genus Flavobacterium. The sequence continues at coordinate 4,495 of JBIKPM010000007.1, forward strand.
TTATCTAACTAAATTTAAAAATCTTTTAGTTTAACGTTCGGTGAAACTTCGCTGGTGTTTCTTGGAATTGGAAATGGGTCGTGACTGGTAAAAAAACCATCTTGTAAGTCCATAATTTCATCTGAAGTACACAAACACTTTTCTAGTTTTTGTCGTACTTCTTTTTCATTTAATGAAATACCAATAAACACCAATTCGTTGAGTCTGTCACCGTAATCTAAAGTCCAACGCTCTTCGATAATATCTTGATTTTCGACAAAATTATTAAAAGACATTCGCTCTCCCATCGGCATACTTGCCCACCAAACGCCTGCGCCTTCGGCTTTCATTGAACCTCCAGCTTGACTCCAATTAATAGCTTGTTCTGGGCGAGAAGCAATCCAAAACAATCCTTTGCTTCGAATAATCGTTGGTGGAAAATCCTGTGAAATATAATCCCAAAAACGATACGGATGAAAAGGTTTTGGATCTCGAAATACAAAGGAGCTGATGCCGTATTCTTCCGTTTCGGGTGTATGAATACCTTCGAGTTCTTGCATCCAACCTGCTGCTGTTTCTGCTACTTCATAGTCGAATAAACCCGTATTGATAATTTCGTTTGGATTGACTTTACCCATTTCTGAGCAGATAATTTTGGCCAACGGATTGAGTTTTTGAAGGGAAGCTTTTAAAATTTCTAGTTTGCTTTCGGTTACTAAATCGGTTTTATTAAGAATAATAACATTGGCAAATTCTACTTGATCGACCAATAAATTGACGATGGTTCTGCTGTCATTTTCTATATTCGTCGCCTTGATTTCTTCGAGCGTTTTATCTGATCCAAAATCTTTAAAAAAGTTGAAAGCATCGACTACTGTTACCATAGTGTCTATATAACTAAAACGCGACAAGTCGATATTCTCATCTTTGTTAACAAATGTAAAAGTCTGTGCTACTGGAATGGGTTCGCTGATGCCCGTACTTTCGATTAACAAATAATCAAAACGGTTTTCTTTGGCGAGTTTCTCAACTTCTATCATCAAATCTTCGCGCAACGTGCAACAAATGCAGCCGTTGCTCATTTCAACTAATTTTTCTTCGGTTCTTGATAGCGTATTTTCAGCCTTGATTAAATTGGCATCAATATTTACTTCGCTCATATCATTCACTATGACGGCTACTTTTAGCCCTTCTTTGTTATGTAAAATATGATTGAGTAAAGTAGTTTTCCCAGCGCCAAGAAATCCTGACAAAACGGTTACGGGTAGTTTTTTCATTTTATTTTTCCTTTATTTATATTTATTCTTGTATTTCAACATAATTCTTATCCGTTTCAAACAGGGTAATTGCCAAAAGATGATCTTGAGGAAGCAAGGGTTTTAGAATCCCAAAAATAACCCAAGCAAAATTCTCAGTCGAAGGTATTATAGCTGCAAATTCGGGACAATCAAGGTTGAGGTTTTTATGGTCAAAGCGAGATTCTATTTCCTCTTTTATGATAGTCCCCAACACTTTCATATCCATAACATAACCTATTTCTGGATTGATTTCACCTGTTATTTTTACGATAAGTCTAAAATTATGTCCGTGATAGTTGGGACTATTGCATACGCCGAATACTTCCTCATTTTTTTGGTTTGACCAGCTAGGATTGTGCATTCTATGGCAGGCATTGAAATGAGCTTCTCTGCAAATGGTAGTTTTCATTGTGTGATGTTTTTATTTTTAAACTTCTTCATACTCAGACACAACCAATCCTTGTAAAGGATGGAAATTAAGTTCAATTTTCTGGTGCTTAAAAGCAATCCAAAACGTTGAACTTAATAATTGTCCTTTTTCGCTAATAGCCGTTATTTCCTGAAAAGAAGTTGCAAGATTAGAATTCCAAATTTTTAATGGGGTTGCTTCTACTTTTTGAATGCGTATTTGTTGTTGAAATTCGTTTTGCAAATTTGCGTTATAGGGCTCAAATTCAAAATCGGTGTTAATCGAAATTCCAGAGTCATCCTCATTTAGTTTAAAAAACAGAGAAGAATTGTCATCAAAAATGAATTCAACAACATCAATGAAGCTGTAATTTTCGTCAGGTTTTGAGGTATTTACCCAATAATAATAGAATACAGAAACGATGTTATTTTTGCTATTAAACTGTTTTAGTAGCTGTTTTTCTTCAGAAGTAAGGAAAGCTATTTTTTGCATTACTTTTTTATACGTGATTAGGTGAATTTGTTTGACATTTTTCGCAGGTTCCTTCAATTAATAAATGCATTGTTTCCATCTTTTTGTTCCCCAACAATTCTAAATATTCAGCGGGCAAACTTGGTAGCGACACAACAGTCTCGCAGTCTTTGCATCTAAAATGAGAGCTGCCATTGCAATCGGGTTTGTGGTGGTTCAACGCATAAATTGCTGTTCCAGATGCGTTGCAAAATTTCTCCAAAATCCCCTTTTCTGAATATACTTGTAGGCTTCTAAAGATACTGGACCGATCGTGTTTGGGATGGAATAGTTTTTCTAAATCTAACATACTAAAAGCCTTTTCAGAACGTAAAAAAACGGTCAAAACATCCAATCTGTTTTGGGTGATTTTGAGTCTGTTTTCTTTTAGAATTGTAGTAGCTTCTTGAGTCATTTCTATATCATTTTAAAGAAATCATTTCTGATTTGAGTATCGCTAAATTGTCCTCCGTATTCAATTGTTGTTGTTTTACTTGATTTGTCATTTACACCTCTGGTTGAAACACACAAATGCTCGGCTTCGACGACCACAATAACATCATCGGTTTGGAGCGCCGTTTTCAATTCGTTGAAAATTTGCATTGTCATTCGTTCCTGAACTTGAGGTCTTCTCCCGTAATATTGTACAATTCGATTTATCTTTGATAATCCAATTACTTTTCCTGAGGAAATATAACCCACGTGCGCTTTGCCAATGATTGGTAAAAAGTGATGTTCGCACGAAGAATTAAATGTAATATCGCTTTCGATAAGCATTTTGTTATATTCATACTTATTGTCAAAAACAGATATTTTAGGTTTGTTTTTAGGGTCTAATCCCGAAAAAAGTTCTTTTACGTACATCTTTGCCACACGATACGGCGTGCCGCTCAAACTGTCATCGGTTAAGTCTAGACCCAATTCTTCCATTATTTTCATGTAATGAAAACTGATGGTTTCTATTTTTTCTGCGTCGGTTCTATCGAATGCATCGGCACGCAATGGAGTTTCTACCGAAGTTCCTATATGGTTGTCGCCTAAATTTTCTGCTTTTTCTTCATTTGTCATTTCTCTAAAAATTCTAATTTATTAGTATCTAAATCTAGTCGTCGGTAAAAGCAGGCTTTTCTGTTTTCACCCCGTTCGTTGTATGTGTGGCAAACACCACCGTTTTTCTAATGTTACCTTATAAACAATCGCATCTTGGTCGCAATCGATCAGCATTTCGTCTATCAATAAGGTATTTCCAGAGGTGAGTCCTTTGGTCCAAATTTCGTTTTTAGAGGTGCTCCAAAAAGTAGCCTTTCTAGTTTTTAAAGTAATCTCAAATGCTTCTTGATTTACCGACGCCAGCATTAACAATTGTCCTGTTTGAGTTTCTTGAACCGCAACAGGCAATAATCCACCTCGTTTTTTAAATTGCAAGAGCAGGTTTTCGGTTTCTTCTAATTCAGTACTACCAATTTTCATTTTCAAAGTCTTTAAATAAATAACTGGGTTGTATCCCCTCGTTTTTTTGATATTTACCACTAATGTAGGTGTCAAATTCGCCTTCAATGCTATGGTAATAGATTTGGCACACATCAATATTCGGATAAATAATCAATGGCTGAATCACAAATATTTCGAGTGTCCAAAACCCTTCAAAGCCTACATCACCAAAGCCTGCGGTTACGTGGATAAACATTCCCAAACGTCCAATACTACTTCTGCCTTCGAGCATTGGCACATAATTATGGGTTTTTGTATATTCGACCGTTCGACCTAAATACAATTTATTGGGTTCTAGCAATAAACCCGATTTCGGAATTAAAATACTGGAGGCTTTATTCTCTGTTTTCATATCCAAAATAGAATTATCATAAACCAACAAATCCTCGTGTAATCTCAAATTATAACTATTAGGGTTGAGTTGTTTCGTGTCATAGGGCTCAATCGAAAGATCGCCGCCCATTTTTTTTTCTATTTCCTTTCCGCTTAAAATCATTTATATTGTTTTCATTATAAATCGTCAAGTGAAATTATAAATTGATAAAAATCACTTGCAAAATATGTTTTCCTTTAAATTGAAAAATCCGTCTTATCTGTTTCAATCCGTTTCATTTAAACAACAAATACCTATGTTACTTTCAATTCTTTTCTAAAACTATCCATAAATTCCGAAATCAAAATCGCACCTTTATCGCCTTCGCCGTGCACCCGAATAGAAACTTTGCCTTCAAGGCTTTCTTTTTCGCCAACAATAAGCATATAAGGAATTTTTTGTGTTTCGGCATCACGAATTTTTCGACCTATTTTTTCTTCCCGTTCATCAACCTCAATTTGTAAATCGAATTCTTCATTGATCTGGTTGGCAATTTCTTGGCAATACGCACTGTATTTGGACGCTATTGGCAACACAATTACTTTGGTTGGCGCAAGCCAAAGCGGAAAATTACCGCCTGTATGTTCAATTAATAAGGCAATAAATCGCTCCATCGAACCAAACAAAGCTCGATGAATCATTACCGGTCTATGCAAGGCATTATCATTTCCGGTATAAGTCATATCAAAATTTTCAGGCATCATATAATCGACTTGAATTGTACCGATTTGCCATTTTCTACCAATGGTATCACGTACCATAAAATCTAATTTTGGCCCATAAAAAGCAGCTTCGCCTTCTTTAGTGGTGGTTTTCATTCCATGCTCTTGAGTGGCTTCAACAATTGCCTTTTCAGCTAATGACCACATTTCATCTGTGCCCAAATACTTGGTTTTGTTGTTTGGATCTCGTAGCGATATTTGTGTTTGAAACTCGGTAAAACCTAATTTTCCATATACCAAATTCACTAAATCAACTACTTTCAAAAATTCATCTTTTAGTTGGTCAGGTCGGCAATAGATGTGTGCATCGTCTTGCGTAAATCCTCTCACTCTGGTTAAACCGTGCAGTTCACCACTTTGTTCATAACGATATACGGTACCAAACTCAGCATATTTTATGGGTAGTTCTTTATAACTTCGAGGTTTGGTTGCATAGATTTTACAATGGTGTGGACAGTTCATTGGTTTCAGAAAAAACTCTTCATTTTCGGCTGGAGTTTTAATAGGCTGAAAAGCATCTTCACCATATTTAGCATAATGCCCAGAGGTAATATATAATTCTTTTTTACCAATATGCGGACTTGCCACGTGCTGATAGCCCGCGCGCATTTGTATTTTTTTCAGAAAACCAATTAGGTTTTGTCGAAGTGCTTCTCCTTTTGGAGCCCAAAGCGGCAAACCCATTCCAACTTCTTCATCAAAATAGAAAAGTTCTAATTCCTTACCCAATTTTCTGTGATCCCGTTGTTTTGCTTTTTCCAACGCTTCGAGATGAGCATCGAGTGCCGCCTTTTTAGGAAACGAAATACCATACACGCGTGTCAGCATTTTGTTTTTTTCATTGGCTCGCCAATAAGCACCGGCAATCGCTGTCAATTTCACTGCTTTGATGTAAGAGGTATTTGGGATGTGCGGTCCAGCGCATAAATCAGTAAAATCACCTGTTTCGTAAAAAGTAATCGTCCCATTAGCCAAACCATCAATCAATTCTAATTTGTAGCGATTGAAGTTTTCAGTAAAAAAGGCAGTCGCTTCTGTTTTAGAAACTTCTTTTTTAAAATTCAAAGATTTTTTCTGTGCTAATTCAAGCATTTTGGCTTCTACTTTGGCAAAATCAGCATCGGTAAATTTGTTGTCTCCGAAATCGACATCATAATAAAAGCCGTTTTCAATGGCTGGTCCAGTACCTAATTGGATTCCAGGATATAATTCTTGTAGCGCCGCCCCCAGTAAATGGGCTGATGTGTGCCAAAAAGCATTTTTACCTTCATCGTCCTCCCAAGTCAATAAATTGATTTTGGTGTTGTTGTCTATTTTTTTATTTAAGTCGATAATTTGCCCATTAGCATTGGCAACAAGAACTTCTTTTGCTAATGAATTGCTGATTGCTGAGGCAACATCTAATAAATTTACTGATTCTTGTTGAAAGGTTTTTTCTGTATTTGAAGGTAGGAATATCGTGGTCATATTTATTTTTTTGGTCTAAAAATTTGAATAGCTTCTGGGTTACAAGTCATGAATGGTCCTTCGAGTAAATCAATACAATAGGGAATCGCTGGAAAAACAGCTTTAAGGCAGGTTTCAATAGCGCTGGGCTTTCCGGGAAGATTTACAATAAGGGTTTGGTTTCTAATACCCGCCGTTTGTCTTGATAAAATAGCGGTGGGAACGAAAGCGAGGCTTTCTTTTCGCATTAATTCACCAAAACCTGGTAGCATTTTTCGACAAGCTTTTTCAGTAGCTTCTGGAGTTACATCGCGCAAAGCTGGACCTGTGCCACCTGTGGTAAATACAAGACTGCAATTTTCGATATCGGCTAAATATATCAGTTTTTCGAGAATCAAATCTTCTTCATCAGGGATAACTATATAGGCAAAATCGCAGCTATCATTGGTGTAAAGATCAACTACTTTTCTGATTTCTTGTCCCGATAAATCATCGTATATTCCTTGACTAGCACGGTCAGAGACAGTGAGAATTCCAATTTTTATTTTTGTCATTTTATACGAATTGCTTTTTTTTATTTTTAACAATAGCACCTTTGAGCATTCGTTCTATGGTTTTTTTTTCAAGCTCTTTTCCAATAAAAACCAATTGGCTTTTTACAAGTGTTTGTTTTTTTGCTGGCGTGATTACCACTGTTTTTCCAGTAGTTTGCACCAAAAAGACTTCATTTTCAGTATTTAAAACATAGCCTTTTATTCTATAAATCTGGTGGTAATACAAATACAGATGTCTAAATAGCTCATATTTTAATTTTTGAATATCAAAAAGGTCATTTGTTTCATAAAGCAGTGTTTTGATTTTATGAACGTTCTCCGATTTATAAACTGTTGAAGGATTTAGTACTTTTTGACTGTTTTTAGTATTCAAATACTTTTTATCTAAGCTACCATTTTCAGATGTAATAATATTCGAATAAGGATTTATGGACTGTACAAAGTCATTAATATTTGCTATTACATCGGTTGTAACCAAAGAGGATTTGTTAATAACAACGCAATCTGCAGCTACTATTTGCTTTTGAATTTCTGGGTTATGGTCTTTGTAAAAAAGTATATTTTCGGAATCTAGAACTGTTATAATTTTTTTTAGATTAAAAGCTTGTGCAATATAAAGTGATGTGAAATTAGCAGCAATTTCTCCTGCATCAGCAATCCCTGTTGTTTCTATAAACAAGTTGTCAGGTCGGTTTTCAAGGGTGTGAATGCGCATTAAAACTTCTAGTAATTGATTGTTGATGGAACAGCAAATACAACCGTTTGTGAGTTCATACACATTGTCAAAAGTGCCATTTACTAATGTCGCATCAATATTAATTTTCCCAAATTCATTTTCTATGACTACATTTTTTTCGGTTGAAAATTGATTTAATAAATTGTTCAACATGGTTGTTTTCCCTGAGCCTAAAAATCCTGTTAATATATACACACTTATTTTCTCTACATTTTCCATTTTTTAACTAGGTTTTTTTATAATAGACCAAACTCTATCTTCATATCCATCTAAGCTTTTCATCCTTAGAGTTATTTGATTAAAATTTTGTTTACTTTACAGAGGTAATTATGCTTTTCTAATTAGCATAAATTCTTTCTAAGAATTTTATTTATTTCGAAAAAGATATTTTAAAATTACTTAGAATTGAATGGTTTATGTGATTTATAATTTAGAAAGTGCCCTATAATCATTCCTATTCCTCCAATAGATATTAATTGTAAATGGAGTTTGAAAAAAATATCTAGAATGATACTGGTTACTATAATTATAATTGAAACACCTAGTATATACTTTACATTCTTAGCTGCTTTACTCATTAAAATCTTTGAAACTACTAGCATTGCAATGCAGGCAAATAAGGTGTCAATCACTACATTATCATAAAACCCAAATGGGATTATGGTTAAAATCGGAAATACTGTACAATGAATCAAACAAAGTGTAGCGGTTGAAATGCCTAAAATATCATATGAAGATGTAGAATTCTTTTTCATTTAGTTATATTTGCTAATGCAATTGGGTTGCAAATATAAATATTAATTTCTTTATCGCAACATTGTTGCGTTATTATTTTTTTGCGAAATGAAGACAACCCGAAGCACCATCGCTAAAACGGCCATATATGAATTAATTATGAATTCAGATGTGGCATTATCACATTCTGAAATTCAAAAATTAGCTGGAGATTTATGTGATAGGGTAACTATTTATAGAGTTCTTGACCGTTTAGTCACAGAAGATGTGATTCATAAAATTGCCACTCCTGACGGATTAGTAAAATATGCGGTTTGTCAAAAAACCGAAAAACATTCACACAACCACATTCATTTTAGTTGCGAAAAATGTCTTTCGGTTACTTGTTTAGATACCGTAGAACCTAAATTTGAAGTGCCAGAAAATTATACTATTAAGGAAGTTAACTTTACTGTTTCGGGTTTTTGTCCAAATTGTTCTTAACGGTTTATGCGGTTTTACACCAATTGGTTTGCCACCAAATATTCTGCAATTTGAATAGTATTTGTTGCAGCCCCTTTCCTCAAGTTGTCAGCAACAATCCACATATTTAAAGTATTTTCTTGGCTTTCGTCACGACGAATCCTACCTACGAAAACTTCGTTTCTGCCTTCAGAATATCTTGGCATTGGATATTCAAATGCTTCCAAATTGTCTTGAACCACAATACCATCGGTTTGACTCAAAATACTTCTTACTTCGTTTACGTCAAAATCATTTGAAAACTCAACGTTTACTGCTTCACTATGTCCACCAACAACTGGTACACGAACCGCTGTAGCTGTTACTTTGATAGAATTGTCACTTAAGATTTTTTTGGTTTCTTTTACTAATTTCATCTCCTCTTTAGTGTAACCGTTTGGTTCAAAACTATCACATTGAGGAATACAGTTTCTGTTGATTTTGTATTTGTAAACCATATCGCCTTCGATTCCAGCACATTCATTTTCGAATTGTTGAACCGCTTTTACTCCAGTTCCAGTGATGGATTGGTAAGTAGAAACAATCACACGTTTGATGTTGTATTTTTTGTGCAAAGGCGCTAATGCCAAAACCATTTGTATCGTAGAACAGTTTGGGTTAGCGATAATTTTATCTTCTTTGGTCAATTCATTAGCATTGATTTCAGGAACGATTAATTTTTTGGTCGGATCCATTCTCCAAGCCGATGAATTGTCGATTACAGTAGTTCCAGCTGCTGCAAATTTAGGCGCCCATTCCAATGAAGTTTCACCTCCTGCTGAAAAAACGGCAATATCAGCTTTCATATCAACGGCCGTTTGCAATCCCACTACGCTATGTTTTTGCCCTTTGAATTCAATAATTTTACCAACTGATTTTTCAGAAGCCACTAAAATTAATTCGGTGTATGGAAAGTTTCTTTCTTCTAATACTTTTAACATTATTTCGCCAACCATTCCTGTGGCCCCTACAACTGCAAGTTTCATATATAATTTTTTTATTTTTAATATTAATTTCGAAGCACAAAAGTAAGGAATATGCAATTCAAAACAATCGTATTCACAAAAAATAACAAAATGTTATAATTATAACAATTTAAAAAAGAACCACGCTATTGAGCGTGGTTTAGTTAGAATATGTAATGAAGCGGAAATTATTTTTTTAACAAGTCACGAATTTGGGTAAGTAACTCTTCCTGAGTTGGGCCAGCCGGTTTGGCAGGAGCAGCTTCTTCTTTCTTTTTTGCTTTTTCAGCAGCTCTTAAAACAATAAAAATAAACAACGAAATAATTACAAAGTTAATTATTGCTTGCACCAAATTTCCGTAGGTAATTACAGCAGCTCCAGCCGTTTTTGCCGCAGCCAAGTTATCATAACTGTTTCCATCAAGAGTGATGAATTTTTGGGTAAAATCTATTCCGCCAGTTATCAAACCTACAATAGGCATAATTACATCATCAACGGCTGAACCAACAATTTTACCAAAAGCACCGCCAATAACAACCGCAGTTGCTAAACTTAATACATCTCCTTTCATTAAGGAAGCCTTAAAATCTTTGAAAAATCCCATAATTTATTTGTTTTTAGGTTATTTTTAATTAAAAACTACTAACGAATATAATTCTTTAATTCATAAAAAACTCTTATTCCCGATAAAAAACTCGTTTTACCCTCTGGGAAATGCTAGTCAGAATTTCATAAGGAATGGTTTTTAATTGATTTGCCATAAATGTTACCGTCGGGCTTTCGCCAAAAATAATGACTGTATCCCCTTCTTTACAATTGATGGTTGTGATGTCAACCATTAACATGTCCATGCAAATACTCCCCACGATGGTTGCTTTTTGATTATTGATTGTCACAAATCCAACGCCATTTCCCCAATGTCTGGAAATTCCATCGGCATAACCAATGGGGATTGTGGCAATTTGCATAGATTTATCAGCGATAAATCGTCTCCCATAACCCACACTTTCACCAGCTTTAATGGTTCTTATTTGAGAAATAACAGATTTTAAAGTTCCGACGTTTTCTAGGTATTTTTGTTCTTCATCGTCGTTGGAAATACCATAAAGCCCAATGCCAAGTCGAACCATATCATATTGTGCTTCTGGAAAATTACTGATACCCGAAGTATTCAATATATGGCGAATGGGCTTTATTTGCAATTCCGTCATTAATTTTGAGGACAATTTTTCGAATAAATCAAGTTGTGTATTTGCGAAATCTTGATGTTTTAAATCATCACTCGTGGCCATGTGCGACAAAATACTTTTAACGGTCACAAATTTATTTCCTTTTAAAGTCGCAATTAATTCAGCAATATTACCTTCTTCGAAACCCAAACGGTGCATTCCAGTGTCGAGCTTGATGTGAATGGGAAAGTCCTTCAGCTTTCGATTTTCGGCAATTTTCAGGAAAGCATTTAGCCCCTTTAAACTGTATATTTCGGGTTCCAAATGATGTTGAATTATAGCGGGAAAACTCGTTGTTTCGGGATTTAACACCATTATAGGCAACATAATTCCGGCATTTTTCAACGAGATTCCTTCATCGGCGAAAGCCACACCCAAATAATCTACCTTATGATGTTCTAGCAATTTGGCAATTTCAAATCCACCACTTCCATAACCAAAAGCCTTAACCATAACCATCATCTTGGTGGTCGGTTTTAGTTTTGATTTGTAGAAACTCAGGTTGTGGCTGATGGCGTTAAGGTTGATTTCCAGAACCGTTTCGTGTGTTTTCTCCTCTAATGCGGCTACTATTTCTTCAAATTGAAAATGTCTCGCTCCTTTTATCAAAATGGTTTCATTATTGAAATTCAAATAATTGAAATTTAAAAAGAAGTCAGCCGTATTTTTAAAAGTGAGACAGTTGGTAAACTTGTGTTTAAACGCCGAAATAGTCTCGCCAATGCCAATAACCCGATTGATTTTGTTGGATGTAATCAACTGGGAAACTTTTGAATATAATTCTTCGTTCGATAAGCCACTTTGGAAAATATCCGAAAGGATTACCGTTTTGTTTTTGTATTGTTTTTGGCTTTCCAGAAAATCAAGTGCAATTTTCAACGACTGAAAATCGGAGCTGTAACTATCGTCAATCAGTGTCGTGTTGTTGATCCCGTTTTTGACTTTCAAACGCATTTCAACAGGATACAACCATTGCATTCGGCTTTGAATCGTTTTTTTATCGTATTTAAAACTCAATAAAACCATCAGGCAAGTAACGGCGTTTTCAACCGAAGCGTCATCCTGAAAAGGAATTTCTATTTCGAAATTGTCTTTAGTGTATCGTATTTGTAGAACCGTTTTGTCTTCAACTGCTTTTTTTACAACAAAAACATCCGCATTTTCATCACTGAAACTCCAGGAAAATGTTTGTGTTTTTGGGTCAATAAGGGCTTCAACAATCTTATTTTTTTGATAAATTATAAGTTTTGACTTTTTAAAAAGCTTCAGTTTTTCTTTGATTTTTTTATCCAAATCAACAAAACCTTCGTCGTGTGCCGTGCCAATATTCGTAATAATTCCGATGGTTGGTCGGATGATGAGTTCCAATTTTTCCATCTCGTTCATTTTCGAGATTCCCGCTTCAAAAATGCCCAAATTGTGCTTTTCGTTAATCGAAATCACCGACAATGGAACGCCTACTTGCGAATTATAACTTTTTGGACTTCGGATGATATTGAAATCAGGACTTAAAAGAAAATTCAACCATTCCTTAACAATGGTTTTTCCGTTACTTCCGGTCAATCCAATGACAGGAAATTTAAATAAACTTCTATGGTGTGCCGCGAATTTCTGCAAGGCATCCAATGTGTTTTCAACAACAAAAAAAGTCGCTTTGTGCAATAATCCTTCCGGAATGTGGGTAACAACAAAGTGCTGCACTCCTTTTTCGATTAAGGATAAAATATAAATATGGGCATCATTATTGGGACCAACCAATGCAAAAAACAAAGTTTTTTCATTGTTTTGCAAAGAACGGCTGTCGATTGAAACATTGTCAATTGTACCGTTGATATTATCCCCAAACTTTTTGGCATGAAGAATTTGTTCGATATTGTCGATACTTAAATTCAACATTTACTCTTGATTTTTATTGTTTTTTTCGTTTGCACTTTTGTAATTTTCTTCACTCTTTTGCATCGCATAAAAATAGGCAGCGCGACTCAAAGGTTCATATTCTTCGGTTTCGCCAAGCATGACGAGTTTGTCATTATCGATTTTTCTAAAACTGTAATTCGCCAGATTTCCCGTTCGTGTACAAACGGCGTGAACTTTGGTAACATATTCGGCAGTGGCCATAAGTGCTGGCATGGGGCCAAAGGGATTGCCTTTAAAATCCATATCCAATCCAGCAACGATGACACGAATGCCTTGGTTGGCCAAATCATTGCAAATTTTCACGATCTCATCATCAAAAAACTGTGCTTCGTCAATACCAACCACATCAAAACCTTGTGCCAAAATAGCAATATTTGCAGCGGCTGGAACTGGTGTGGAACGAATTTCATTGGCATCGTGCGACACCACCATTTCATCGTGGTAACGGTTGTCAATGCTGGGCTTAAAAATTTCGACTTTTTGTTTAGCGAATTGCGCTCTTTTTAGCCTGCGGATAAGCTCCTCGGTTTTGCCCGAGAACATCGAACCGCAAATAACTTCGATCCAACCAAATTGTTCTTTATGATTTACTGTATTTTCGAGAAACATTTTGTATTTTTCTGCCTTTAAAAAGGATTAGTTTTTATTACTTTGTAATGAAACAAACCGACATAAAAATTTTATACTTTTACATCGTCTCAAAAATAGAAAATTTTTATCAAATCGAAGATTCACGAGCACTTATTTGCAAAATAATACCATTTGTGAGTGAAGGTCACTTCTTCCTTGGGCTGAAAAAAAATAAAGAAACCATTTTAAATAAAGACACACCTTTACTCACCATAATTTCAAAAGTTTATGAAGAAAAAATTGGAAGCCGACTTAATGAGCATTGCGCACAGAGTATTGCAAATTAAAAACAAATCTGACATCAATCAATTGTGTATTGAAACAAGAAGACTGTATGAAAAATTGGCGATTTTACAATTTGTTGAAGAACATTTTGAGGGAGCAAAACCAACCATTGGTCAAGCGGAAATTGTAGAAAAAATGAAACAATTTTTCGAAGAAAATCATTTGTCGGAGGTTAAGCCCGTTATGGTGCATGACGAAATTGTAACTGAAGAAATCAACAACGAAGAAATCGTTACTGAAGAGATTGTGGTTGATGAAATCGAAGAAGAAATTGCCGAAATGGATTTTGAGGAAGAAGAAATTACATTAGACGAATCCGAAGAATTAGAAGCGTCAAATGACTTTGGGTTTCAACCTGCTTTTGAATTAGACGTTGAATATGACGAAGAGCCTAAAAAGAAACAAGAGTCCGTTCAAATATCCTTTGAAGATTTATTAGGCGGAAATTACAACGAAACTCTTTTTGTTAAAGTAGACCCAGTTGAAAGTATTCCAACTGCAATCGTAATAGAAACTACATCAGTTGTTGATTTGGAATCAGACTCTGATAAAATTTCTGAAACGGTCTCAACCGAAATTGAACCCAAAACAGTTTCGCTAAATGAAACACTTTCAAAGGGGATAAAGATAGATTTAAACGACCGAATTGCTTTTGTGAAACACCTATTTGGCAACAGCGATGAAGACTACAATCGTGTATTAAATCAGCTTATTACCTACGATAGTTTTGAGGAAGCCCAAAATTTTATTGAAGATATGGTAAAACCAGATTACAATAGTTGGGAAGGAAAGGAAGATTATTCACAACGTTTTATCGAAATCATCGAGAAAAAATTCGATTAAATGGGTAAGTTATTTATTGTCCCGACCCCCATAGGCAATCTCGAAGACATGACTTTACGGGCGATTCGGGTCCTTAAAGAGGTCGATTTGATTTTGGCGGAAGACACACGCACCAGCGGGAAACTCCTAAAACATTTCGAGATTGGCACGCACATGCATAGCCATCACATGCACAACGAACACAAAACAATCGAGAATTTAATCGCACGTTTGAAAGCGGGGGAAACCATCGCTTTGATATCCGACGCAGGAACACCGGCCATTTCGGATCCAGGTTTTTTGCTCACTCGTGCTTGTGTCGAAAACAAAATTGATGTAGAATGTTTGCCTGGCGCAACTGCTTTTGTGCCCGCTTTGGTCAATAGCGGTTTGCCAAATGACAAATTCGTTTTCGAAGGATTTTTGCCTGACAAAAAGGGACGTCAAACCCGATATTTGGCACTTGCTGAAGAAACTCGCACCATGATTATGTATGTTTCGCCCCATAAATTAGTGAAGACTTTGGCAGAATTTATCACTTATTTTGGCGAAGACCGACAAATTTGTGTT
>JBIKPM010000103.1:0-6860 GCA_044357435.1 Flavobacterium sp.
ATAAAAACCTAAGGTATAACTTTGTCAGTCCGATCAGAAAAAGATTATATATGGAAAATCTAAACGTACCGAAACACAAAACTTTCTACTCCATTGGGTTGAGTTACAAGAAAGCCGATGCTGAAGTTCGAGGGAAGTTTAGTTTAGATTCCAAAGCAAAAACGAATGTATTACTCCAGGCAAAGCAAGAAGGAATAGAGAGTTTAATCGTTACCTCAACTTGCAACCGCACCGAAATATACGGCTATGCAGACCATCCTTTTCAGCTAATCAAATTAATTTGCGAGAACAGTAACGGTACCGCAGAAGAATTCCAAAAAGTAGGATTTGTATTTAAAAACCATGAGGCCATAAATCAGTTGTTTCGTGTAGGAACAGGTTTAGACAGTCAAATTCTGGGGGATTTTGAAATTATTGGGCAGATAAAAAACAGTTTTGAAGAGTCTCGTTCCTTGGGATTAATCAATGCTTTTTTTGAAAGATTGATTAACACCGTTATCCAAACCAGCAAAAGAATAAAAAACGAAACCGAAATTAGTTCCGGAGCAACTTCTGTTTCTTTTGCAGCGGTTCAATACATTATTAGAAATATAGAGAATATTGGCAATAAAAATATTCTGCTTTTTGGAACTGGAGAAATTGGGAAAAACACTTGCGAAAATTTGGTAAAACATACTAAAAACGAGCAAATCACATTAATAAACAGAACCAAAAGCACAGCCGAAATACTTGCCGGGAAACTCAATTTAGTGGTAAAAGATTATTCCGATTTACATCTTGAATTACAAAAATCGGATGTCTTGGTTGTGGCAACTGGAGCACAAAATCCAACTATTGACAAAGCCATCCTGAATTTAAAAAAACCACTTTTGATTTTGGATTTATCCATTCCGAAAAATGTCAATGCCGATGTGCAACAAATTCCCGGAGTAACTTTAATCCATATGGATTATTTATCCCAGATGACAGATGACACGCTCGAAAGGAGAAAACAACACATTCCTGCTGCCGAAGCCATCATCGAGGATATGAAATTAGAGTTGAATTCGTGGATGAATGGCCGAAAATTTGCGCCAACGATTCATGCATTGAAAGCAAAACTGAATGAGATGGCAGCCTCAGAACTGGCAAATCAACGAAAAAAACTGTCAAATTTCGACGAGGAGCAAGCCGAATTAATCAGCCGAAAAATTATCCAAAAAATTACGAATCATTTCGCCAGTCATTTAAAAGACGAAAATACCACCGTTGATGAAAGCATTGAGTTGATTGAAAAAGTATTTCAAATTGGCTTTTCAACTCCTCAAAAAACAATTTCAATCGTTGAGGAAAAATACAAAATTAACTTATCATAGCTCAATTTAAAAAACATAAAGATCCATAATTTATTAATGGTTCAAAAAAATAAAGAATGGTTCAAAAAGTGATACGCATTGGAACTCGCGATAGCGAATTGGCACTTTGGCAAGCACATACAGTCCAAAAAAAGCTAAATAATCTAGGCTATAAAACCGAAATTATCGCCATTAAATCAGAAGGTGACATCATTCTAGACAAACCGCTTTACGAACTCGGAATAACAGGAATTTTTACAAAAACGTTAGACATTGCCATGATAAATGGTCAGGTGGACATTGCCGTGCATTCGATGAAAGACGTTCCCACTGCTCTACCTATTGGGATTGTTCAAGCGGCAGTTCTCGAAAGAGCCACTACTTTGGATATTCTAGTCCACAAAGGAACCCTTAATTTTCTTGAAGGAAACGGAACAATTGCCACAGGAAGTTTGCGTCGTCAAGCGCAATGGTTGCATAAATACCCCAATCATACTGTGGTCGATTTGCGCGGAAACGTGAACACTCGAATTCAAAAACTGAACGAGAGTGACTGGAACGGAGCAGTTTTTGCCGCTGCCGGACTTGAACGCATCAACTTAAAACCAATCCTCACCCCAGCCCTCTCCAAAGGAGAGGGAGAAAAAAGGAACTTTTCTTATATCAATCTGGATTGGATGATTCCTGCTCCTGCACAAGGCGCAATGGTAATTGTGGCGATGCAAAACGATGATTTCACACTTGATGCGGTTTCCCAGCTCAATGATGTTGAAACCGAGATTTGTACCTATATAGAAAGACAATTCCTAAAAACGCTCGAAGGCGGTTGTACAGCACCCATTGGCGCATTAGCAAGGTATTGCGAATTGGAAGATACTTTTGTTTTCAAAGGTTCTTTGTTGTCTATTGATGGAAAACAGAAGTTAGAAATTGAAAAAATTGTGCCCGTTGAAGAATGGAAAAAATTAGGTTTCCATTGTGCCAATGAAATTCTGGAAAACGGCGGATCGGAGTTGATGAAAACGATTAAGGAAAGTTTGAAGAAGTGATTTTTATAATCTAAACAAATATTATGAATTGGTTAATTTCTGCAAATGCTTCAATATATGATCATACAAGTTCGTTCGAACATTTTGAATATATTGATTGGAGACAGGGGAATGGAAGATTTGAAGTAAATGACATTGTCTATATTTACTGCACAAGACCATTAAAGAAAATTCAATACAAATGTCGAGTTGAAAAAATTGATTTAGATTCTAATACCATAAGAAATGATGAAGAATATTGGGTGGATAAATCTGAATATGAAAAATCATTAAACGGAAAATTTATGAGACTTGTTTTAATTGAACAAGTTTATAGTTCTAAGATGAGTTTAGAAAACTTATTGTTAAACGGTTTAAATGGTGCACCTCAAGGTCCAATTAAACCAAACGAAAGTTTGGTAAAATATATTGAGAGTAATTTTAATGATTTAAATCAGAACGATATTTATCCTGATATGGTGAATGAAGATTCAAATGCATATGAAGGAATAAAAAAGCAAGTTATTGTAAACAAATATGAAAGAAGTTCAATTGCAAGAAATAAATGTATAGAGTTTCATGGAACGTCTTGTAAAGTTTGTAGCATTGATTTCTTAAAAAAATATGGGGAAATTGGAAAGGGATTTATTCATATTCACCATATTATACCAATTCATAAAATTGGAAAAGAGTATAAAGTAAATTACAAAGAAGATTTAATTCCTGTTTGTCCTAATTGTCACGCGATGCTTCATAGAAAAGTTGATGGTAGAGAATTAGAAATAGAAGAATTAAAAGCATTGATAAACAAATAAATGAGTACAATCGGCATTTTATCTACAAAAGTACTTTTGAGCCCTCAAAAGCAAGCTTTATTGGATGCTGGTTTTTCAGTTAACGAAGCTAATTTCATTAAAACTGAAAACTCAGATTTTGACTTAAAAGGAATCAACGATAATTTGATTTTCACCAGTCAAAATGCGGCACAAAGCGTCTTGCTTCATGCAAAATGCTCAGCATTAAAATCCAAAAAGGTGTTTTGTGTGGGCATGAAAACCAAGGCGTTATTAGAAGAAAATGGTTTTAATGTGGAGGTTTACGTTGATTACGCATCTGATTTGGCTGAAATCATCACCTTGATTTATGACAAGGAAAGTTATACTTTCTTCAGCGGTAATTTGCGAAAAGAAACTTTGCCCAAAGCACTAAAAGTAGCCAAAGTCAATTTCAATGAAATTCAGGTGTATGAAACGACTTTGACGCCGCAAAAAATAAAAACTCCAGTCGATGGAATTCTGTTTTTTAGTCCATCGGGAGTGGAAAGCTATTTAACAATAAACAAAATAAAAAACGAAATTTGCTTTTGTATTGGCAACACAACTGCCGAAGCGTTGGATAAAATAACAAGAAATATAATAGTCGCAGACCAACCATCCGTTGAGAACGTGATTGAGGATGTAATCGAAGAATATAAATAAAAAGCTTTGCGCCTTAGCGTCTTAGCGGTAAAAAAAGGAAAATGATAAAGAACGACCTATTTTTAAAAGCATTACGAGGAGAATCTGTTGAACGTCCACCTGTTTGGATGATGCGTCAAGCTGGAAGATATTTGCCGGAGTTTATCGCTTTGCGTGATAAATATGATTTTTTTACACGTTGCGAAACGCCGGAATTGGCCGCAGAAATCACCGTGCAACCCATTCGCAGAATTGCGCCGGATGCTGCTATTTTGTTTTCGGATATTTTGGTCGTGCCAAGAGCAATGGGAATTCACGTAGAGTTGAAAGATAATCTGGGACCCATTATTCCAAATCCAATTCGCACTATGGAACAAGTGAATCAGGTTTATGTTCCAGATGTAAATGAAACCTTAGGTTATGTTTTTGATGCCATAAAATTGACCAAAGAAATGTTGAACGATGAAGTGCCGTTGATTGGTTTTGCTGGTTCGCCTTGGACGATTTTCTGTTATGCGGTCGAAGGAAAAGGTTCAAAGAGTTTTGATACCGCAAAGGGCTTTTGTTTTTCAAACCCAGTTGCTGCCCATACTTTATTGCAAAAAATCACCGACACGACCATTTTATATTTGAAAGAAAAAGTGAAAGCCGGTTGCAACGCCATACAGATTTTCGATTCTTGGGGCGGAATGCTTTCACCAGTTGATTATCAGGAATTCTCCTGGAAATACATCAACCAAATCATAGAAGCTTTGGCGGACGAAACTCAAGTGATTATATTCGGAAAAGGATGTTGGTTTGCGCTTGGAGAAATGGGAAAAAGCAGGGCTTCGGCTCTTGGTGTAGATTGGACTTGCACTCCAAGAAATGCGCGTTATTTATCTGGTGGAAACATCACTCTACAAGGAAATTTCGATCCGTCAAGATTGCTTTCGCCAATTCCTGTCATCAAAAAAATGGTGCACGAAATGATTGACGAATTCGGAAAAGACAGATATATTGCTAATTTAGGTCACGGAATTTTACCAAATATTCCTGTAGATCACGCCAAAGCATTTGTTGATGCGGTGAAGGAATACAAACAGAAATAAGGATTTAGTTCACGGATTCTCCTAGAAGGTTTCCAAAACCTTGTAGGAAAGAGAAACAAAATGAAAAATAAATTTTACCAATACATACAAAACCTTCAAGACCAAATCTGCAAAGGATTGGAAGATGCTGATGGCACAACTAAATTCCGTGAGGATATTTGGGAACGCCCAGAAGGCGGGGGCGGAAGAACGCGGGTGATAGAGAACGGAGCTGTTTTCGAAAAAGGCGGTGTCAATATTTCAGCGGTGCATGGGAAATTGCCGGACAGTATGCAAAAATTGTTCAACGTGGGAGAAGCCGATTTTTTTGCTTGCGGATTGAGTTTGGTTTTGCATCCAAAAAATCCAATGGTTCCAACGGTTCATGCGAATTGGCGCTATTTCGAAATGTATGACCCTTCGGTTTCGCTCAGGACAGGCTCACGGAAAGTGATTCAACAATGGTTTGGTGGTGGACAAGATCTAACGCCTTATTATTTGTTTGAAGAAGATGCAAAACATTTTCATCAAACCTGCAAAACCGTGTGCGACAAACACAATCCTAATTTTTATCCAAGATTTAAAACCCAATGTGATGGGTATTTCTGGAATGCGCATCGCAATGAGGCTCGCGGAATTGGCGGATTATTTTTCGATTATTGTAAAGTGACTGAGCAAATGTCGATGGAAAATTGGTTCAACTTTGTAACCGAAGTGGGCAATAGTTTTCTGGAAGCGTATGTTCCAATTGTAGAAAAAAGAAAAAATTTACCGTATTTGGAAGCCAATAGAACTTGGCAAGAAATCCGTCGCGGTCGTTATGTCGAGTTCAATTTAGTACACGATAAAGGGACGTTGTTTGGCTTAAAAACAAACGGTAGAATTGAAAGTATCCTGATGAGTTTGCCACCGCACGTGCAATGGGTTTACGACCATCATCCTGTAAAAGGAAGCGAAGAAGAAAAGTTGATGAAAGTTTTAGAAAAACCAATAGATTGGATATAAATTAAACCATTAAAAAATTAAGCAAAATTAAGTCAAACTTAATGACACGAGCGCAGCGAACTGGCGCAGCAAACTTAATACCTTAATGGTCAAAAAAGCAAAAAGTATGTTCCCATTACAGAGAAACCGACGTTTAAGAACGAATGAATCCATCCGAAGTTTGGTTCGTGAAACCACTTTAAGTCCGAATGATTTTATGCTTCCCATGTTTGTGGCCGAGGGGAAAGACGTTAAAATCGCTATTCCATCCATGCCGGGAATTTACCGTCATTCCTTGGACAACACAATTAAAGAAGTCAAGGAAGCTTGGGATTTGGGCATTAAAGCGGTCAATATTTACGTTAAAGTGAGTGAAAACCTCAAAGACAATGCAGGTGTCGAAGCCTGGAACAAAGACGGATTGATGCAGCAAACCATTCGCGCCATCAAAGATGCAGTTCCTGAAATGATTGTGATGCCCGACGTAGCCTTGGATCCTTATTCCATTTATGGTCACGACGGAATTATCAGAAACGGGCAAATCGTTAACGATGCCACGATTGAAGCCTTAACACTTATGAGTTTGAGTCATGCTGAAGCCGGTGCCGATTTTGTCGCACCAAGCGATATGATGGACGGCCGTGTGCTTGCCATTCGCAAAGCCTTGGAAGAAAACGGACATCATAACGTGGGAATTATGAGTTACAGCGCTAAATATGCTTCGGCATTTTACGGCCCTTTTCGCGATGCTTTAGATTCTGCTCCGGTGGATTTGAATAATGTACCAAAGGATAAAAAAACCTACCAAATGGATTATGCCAATCGTGTCGAAGCCATCCGTGAAACATTGGACGATATTGCTGAAGGTGCCGATATTGTGATGGTAAAACCAGGAATGGCCTACCTTGACATTGTTCGTGAAGTCAAAAATGCAGTTCACGTTCCCGTCGCAGTTTACCAGGTTTCTGGAGAATATGCAATGATAAA
>JBIKPM010000104.1:0-6811 GCA_044357435.1 Flavobacterium sp.
TTGATAGGCTATAGATGTAAAGGCAGTAATGTCATAGTCGAGTAGTACTAATAACCCGTAAGCTTATGTACACCTTTTCCCCACGCTAAGGCGTGGGGAAGAAACTTTCTCCCTAGCTTCCCGCCTTCGCGGGAAAGACAAAGGAATACAACTTAAATTTTTTTCTTTATCTCAGTATGTTAAGATATTGGTTTGCACTTGACTGTTCTTGAAACAGTAAATGGTAAACAATGATTGCCCAAAGCAATTGTAACCTCTTAAGGTGGTTATTGCGGCGGGGCTCACCTCTTCCCATCCCGAACAGAGTAGTTAAGCCCGCCTGCGCAGATGGTACTGCAGTTATGTGGGAGAGTATGTCGTCGCCTTTCTTTAATCTGAATTTATTTCAGATTCTTTTAAACCCTGTTCTAACGAACGGGGTTTTTTTTTGGAATCAATTTACGAAAAGATAAATGAATAGGATTTGTAATAAAAGCAAAACTTATTTTATATTTACCATCAATAGTTTTTCCTGTCTTGTGCGGGTTATTGATAAACGAATAAATCGAACTATTTTTAATGTCGGAATAAGATAAATGAATTTCACTGCATATCACGCTAAATATTTTGCATACGAATTAACTAGACAACGACCTTCCAATGATCTTGGTAAGTTGACTTCATCTTTACAAGATGCTCAAGTAGATTTAAATCCACATCAAGTTGAAGCAGCCTTATTTGCTTTCCAGTCTCCGTTATCACAAGGAGCTATTCTAGCAGATGAAGTTGGTTTAGGTAAAACTATTGAAGCTGGAATAATATTATCTCAACAATGGGCAGAGCGAAAGCGAAAACTATTAATTATTGCACCTTCAAATCTTCGTAAACAATGGAACCAAGAGTTAGCGGATAAGTTTTTTTTACCTTCTATAATTTTAGAAACAAAATCTTTTAACGAACACATAAAAACAGGCAATTTAAATCCATTTAATCAAGCGGATAACATTGTTATTTGCTCCT
Organism: Flavobacterium sp.; assembly: GCA_044357435.1. Lineage (GTDB taxonomy): Bacteria > Bacteroidota > Bacteroidia > Flavobacteriales > Flavobacteriaceae > Flavobacterium. Next base: position 1,000 of record JBIKPM010000104.1, read on the forward strand.
ATCATTTTGCAAAAAATAAAGCAGCTTATATTGAACAAACGCAATGGGAATTGGTAATTATCGATGAAGCTCACAGGTTACGTAATGTATATAAAGCCTCTAATAAAATCGGCAATGTAATAAAATCGGCAATTCAAAAAAGAAAGAAAGTATTATTAACGGCAACTCCTTTACAAAATTCAATTCTTGAATTATACGGATTGGTAAGCATTATTGATGATTTCGTTTTTGGAGATTTAAAAAGTTTCAAAAGTCAGTATAGCAGACAATTAGATGAAGGAAATTATGATGATTTAAAAAGTAGGTTACTACCAATTTGTCACCGTACTTTAAGACGACAAGTTTTAGAGTACATCAACTATACAGAAAGAAAAGCCTTTTGTGAAGAGTTTTCTCCATCTGATGAAGAACACCAACTATATGAATGGGTATCTGAATATTTGCAACGACCTAAACTATATGCTCTACCTAATAGTCAACGTCAGTTAATGACATTGATTTTAAGAAAATTATTAGCATCTTCAACCTATGCCATATATGGTACTTTAGATGCTTTAGTAAAAAAGTTAGAGAAAATAATACTTAAAAATGATACCGATTTATTAAGTGAATTAGAATTAGATTTTGAAACACTTGAAGAAATTAGTGATGAATGGGTTGAAGAAGAAGTTGAAACTGTAGTTGAGATAGATTATACTCCAGAAGATATTGAAGCTATTAATTCAGAAATAGTAGATTTAAAAAAATACCGTGAGTTAGCCCAAAGAATTAGAAAAAATTCTAAAGCCGAACGGTTATTTATTGCATTAGAAAAAGCATTTCAGGAACTACAAAAATTAGGTGCTAATCAAAAAGCATTAATCTTTACAGAAAGCAGAAGAACACAAGAGTTTTTATATAATCTTTTGGAAGCTAGAGGATATAAAGATAAAGTGGTACAATTTAACGGTACTAATACAGATACTAAATCAAAAGAAATATATAAGAGTTGGCTATTAGAACACAAAGGAACAGATAAGGTTACAGGTTCTCCTTCAGCAGATAAAAGAGCCGCTTTAGTTGATTATTTTAGAGACGAAGCTACTATTATGATTGCTACCGAAGCAGCTGCCGAAGGGATCAATTTACAATTTTGCTCTCTTATTGTTAATTTCGATTTGCCTTGGAACCCACAACGTATAGAACAGAGAATTGGTCGCTGTCATCGTTACGGTCAAAAGCACGATGTTGTAGTGGTAAATTTTCTGAATATTAAAAATGCTGCCGACAAAAGAGTGTATGAATTATTAGACCAAAAATTCCAATTATTTGATGGTGTTTTTGGTTCTAGTGATGAAGTATTAGGCTCCATTGGTAATGGTGTTGATTTTGAAAAAAGAATTGCTCAAATCTATAATGATTGTAGGACTATTGATGAAATTAAAACTGCCTTTGACAATTTACAGGAGGAGTTAAAACCTGAAATATCTGAAAAAATCCAAACCGTTAGAACTACATTGTTAGAACACTTTGATGATGAGGTAAGAGAAAAACTCAAGAGTAACTTGCTTGAAACAAAACAATACTTAAATACTTTCGAGGAGAAACTTTGGAAAACTACACAATACTTCTTGAATGATTATGCTGAATTTACAGAAGATTATACATTCAAATTAGTAAAAAATCCTTTTCCAAACGAAACTATTCATAGTGGACCATATATGATTTTAAAGCCAAAAGAAGGGCAAAGAAAATCAGATATAGTAATCCCTGATGATACAAATGTTTATCGAATTGGACACAAGTTAGCACAGCGAATATTAAATACCTGCAAAGCTAACGAAACACCTATTAAAGAGGTTGTTTTTGATTATAATGGTACACAAGGTAAAGTTTCAACACTAAATGAATTTATTGGTAAATCAGGTTGGTTCCAGTTACAGCATCTTGCAATAAATTCATTTGAGCAAGAAGATTACCTTTTAATGGCTTGTTATTCTGATGAAGGAGAAACAATTCCTAGCGAAACAGCACAACGCTTTTTCTCATTAAATGCAATTGAAACGGATGTTGTAGAATTAACCAATGAAGCATCTGCAACTTTCAAAGATTTAATTTATAGAGAACGTCAAGAAATCATTTCAGAAAACGCCAATAGAAACAGAGACTTTTTTGATGTTGAAATGGATAAGTTAGACCAATGGGCAGATGATATGAAGATTAGTCTTGAAAAGGAGATTAGAGACTTAGATGCTGAAATAAAGTTACGTAAAGCCGAAGCTAAAAAAATGCTTAACCTTGAAGCCAAAGTAAAATCACAAAGACAAATTAAAGAGTTAGAAAAGAAAAGAAGCGAAAAAAGACAAACTTTGTTTTCTGCTCAAGACGAAATTGATGATAAGAAAGAAACATTATTAACCGATATTGAAAAACGGTTAAACCAAAAAATTGAGCAAAAAGAATTATTTACAATTAAATGGAAAATGATCTAAAGCTATGGATAATCAAGAATTAATGCTACTAATTGATGAACTTGTCCTAAAAGGGAAAGAACTAGATTGGTTAGAATTTAAAAAAGGAGATGCTACTGATAATCAAAGATTAGGGCGTTATATTTCTGGTTTGTCTAATGCCGCTAACTTAGCTAATCAAGCTTTTGCCTATTTAATTTTTGGTATTCAAGATGAAACTCTTGAAATCGTTGGCACTAATTTCAATTACCAAAATCGTAAGGAAAAAGGGAGTGAATTAGATTTTTATATTCGTAGAAATTTAGCTCCATCCATAGGCTTTCAACATTTTACGTGTAATTACAATGGGCTAAAATTAGAAATTTTTAAAATTCCTGCTGCTGCTAACTTGCCTATATATTTTGAAAATGAAGCTTGGGTAAGAATAAGTTCTAGTTTGGTTGAACTAAAAAAATACCCTGACCATCTAAAAAGAATTTTAAATTCTCAAACCGATTGGTCTTCACAAATAGTAAACACCGCCAGTCTATCTGATTTAGACGAAAAAGCTATTAATAAAGCAAGGGAAGTTTATAAAGAAAAAAACAAGAACAAACCTTTTTTTAAGGATATAGACAATTGGTCTAACGCTACTTTTTTAGACAAAATAAGAGTTACAATTAATGGTAAAATAACAAACACTGCACTATTACTTTTAGGTAAATCAGAGGCAACACATTATTTATCACCTCACGTAGCTCAAATTACTTGGAAACTAGATACCGAAGAAAAAGCGTATGAACATTTTGGGTTGCCTTTATTTCTATCTGTAAATGATGTTTTGGCACGTATCAGAAATGTGAATTATAAATTTTTTCCAAACAATCAATTAATATCTGTTGAAGTTCCTAAATACGATAACGAAGTTATTTTAGAAGCTTTAAACAATTGTATAGCACATCAAGATTATTCATTGAATGCTAGAATAATGGTTACCGAAAAAATAAACAAGTTAATATTTGAAAATGCAGGATCTTTCTTTGATGGCAAAGCAGAAGATTATTTTTTAGGAGAGAAAACACCCAAACATTACAGAAACAAGTGGCTAGTCGAGGCTATGGTCAATCTAAATATGATTGATACAATGGGCTATGGTATTTTTAAAATGATAATAAGCCAAAAAGCAAGGTACTTCCCTTTGCCCGATTATTCTAAATCAACTGGTAATGAAGTGGTTTTAGAAATTTACGGACATTCAATTGATGAAAATTATTCTAAATTATTGATTGAAAAAAAAGACGATTTATCTATTACAGACGTTATTCTAATTGATAGAGTGCAAAAAGGACTTCTAATTACAGATGATGCTGCTAAAATGCTTAAGACTAAAGGCATTATTGAAGGCAGGAAGCCTAACTATTATATTTCTGCTATGTTAGCCGAAATAACAGATCAAAAAGCTTCCTATACTAAAAACAAGGGGTTAGATAAAGAAGATTATAAAGAGTTTATCTTGAAACATATAAAAAATCATGGACATGCCAATCGGGGTGAAATAGATGAATTATTATTAAATATTTTACCTAATAATAAAAATGATAAACAGCGAAAGATATATATAAATAATATGATAAGAGAAATGGCAGGAGTTTCAATAGAAAATATTGGTAGTAGAACCAAATCAAAATGGATTTTATTAAAGAAAATTAAAGAAAATTAAAGAAAATTAAAGAGCTTGCGTGTTAGTTTATTAATTATCAAGCGTTTATATTTTATAAATTATCTAAAAATTATTTAAATAAAATTAAAGGAAGATATTGACAAACTTATTTTAGATAAACTTTCTCAAGTTTTAGATGAAAAACAACAAAAAAACAAACTCAGGAACCTGCTTTGCGCTATGCACAAAAAAGACAAAACTATTGAAAAAAAAGGGACTATAAGAAAACCTATATGGGCTATAAGTTCAGCTAATCATTAATAATAAGTGCTTTTTTTAGATAAACTTAAACAGATTTTAGACAAACTTTTAGACAAAAACATATAGATGAGTAATAAAAACAAACTCCAAAAACTAGAATTAACCTGGATAGGCAAAGGCGATGAATTATTAAAACAGAAAATGATATAAACTATGGAAAAAGATACAATTTCAAAACTGAATAAATCATTTGAAGAACAGGCTTACGAGCAAGATGGCGTAGAATATTGGTTGGCAAGAGAACTACAAGAACTTTTAGGATATGCAGAATGGCGTAATTTCTCTAATGCTATTAATAAAGCTAAAGAAAGTTGTGAAACCAATGGTGAAGCGGTTTCCAATCATTTTGTTGACATCAACAAAACGATACCAATGCCCAAAGGTGCAACTAAAGATTTGGCAGACATTATGCTTACTCGATATGCTTGTTATCTTATTGCCCAAAACGGCGACCCAAAGAAAGAGCAAATTGCTTTTGCGCAAAGCTATTTTGCCATTCAAACCCGTAAACAAGAACTGTTAGAAGAACGCATCCAATTAATGGAACGACTAGCAGCAAGAGAAAAACTTGCGGCTACTGAAACAGAACTTTCTAAAAACATTTTTGAAAGAGGCGTTGATAATAGAGGTTTCGGAAACATAAGAAGCAAAGGAGACGGAGCAATGTTTGGCGGGCTAAATACCAGTGCAATGAAACGAAAATTAGGTGTTGCAGAAAACCGACCTTTAGCCGATTTCTTGCCTACAATTACAATTACTGCTAAATAATTAGCTACCGAAATCACAAATTTCAACGTGAAGAAAAACGATTTGAAAGGCGAAACTAAAATAACAACAGAACACGTAAAAAACAATAAAGATGTTCGAGCATTATTGGGCAAAAGTGGCATAAAACCAGAACAACTTCCTGCCGAAGAAGATATTAAGAAACTAGAACGTAGAGTAAAAACACTAGATAAGGAAATTGCCAACAAGAAATTGAAAGGTAATAATGAAAATGAATAATTAAACAGAAAATATGTCCAAAAACAACCTCCAAAAACTAGAATTAACCTGGATAGGCAAAGGCGACGAAACCAAGCTTGAACCACGAATTCTTATTGAAGATGCAGCTTACAGCTATGGAGATTCTAATACAGAAAACATACTTATTCAAGGTGATAATTTATTAGCGTTAAAAGCATTGGAACAAGACTATGCGGGTAAAGTGAAATGTATTTATATTGATCCTCCTTATAATACTGGGAGTGCTTTTTCACATTACGATGATGGTGTAGAGCATTCATTATGGCTAAATTTAATCACTTCAAGAATTAAAATTCTTAAAAATTTATTATCCGCCGATGGGTCTATTTGGATAAATATCGATGATAATGAAGGTCATTATTTAAAAGTTGCCTGC
>JBIKPM010000105.1:0-6795 GCA_044357435.1 Flavobacterium sp.
CTGATTAATCATATATTTAAATGTGCGTTAGATACACTATAAATATACTGATTATCAGCTTATTAAACTAATTTATTGAAAGATATTTCTTTCTTTTTTTATACTTTTTTCAACCCTTGATTCGCATAATTAATGAATTTTTATTCACAAATTTTTATCCCACATTAAGGGGGGGGGATTTGGACTTTATTTTTTCACAATCGCAAAACTAATAATTGCTATTGCAACAATCTTTAGTGAACTATTTGTTTAATTGACCTAAGTTGTCGAGATAATTTGAAGGATTAGCCTTAAAATACGATTTAAAATTAAAATAGGTCAATACTCTGAAGAAAATTCCTGTTTTTAACTTTTTTTTAATAATCTATCTTAAATAGCTTTAATCAACCTTAATGGCAGCAGAACAAAAACAAAAATTAGAACAACAACTTTGGAAATCTACTAGAGTAATCCTACTAAGTTTGGCATTATTTTTGTTAATTAAATGTTAATTTATAATCCCAAACTATTTAACTATGACTTTAAACTTTTCCATTCCTGCCCAAAATATTGTTTGTTTTGATTTATTAAATACTACTTGGGAAGAAACCTACGCTGTTATTTTAGCTAATGATTATTCTAATTCTAATATTGAATTTATTCAAATTAAGTACGATGAGTTACATTCTGATCGAAGAACTCCCGACTCGATATCAAAAATTTATTTTGAAAAAGACTATATTGTTTCTTGTGTGAGTTTGGCTCGGCATAATCTACTACAAGGAATTGTTTATAGTATGGACTATGAATTAAGGGAGATTAAACCAATTTTACCGGGCACTTTAAATTCAAAAAAACTTATCCAATGTATTTTTAGTAAATTTAATAAGAGTAAAAAATTAAATTTAAACAAAATTAATAATCAGAAACTTCTCAATATTAATAATGATGTTAAGATAGAACCCTTTTACTCTTTTGAAAGCGAAATTATTAATCTCGAAGTGAATGACGAAATGAAATTAAATTTAGAGGAGTTCTCTAAAATGATTAATATCAAAGTTGTTTTTGAAAAACATTCCTTAAAATTAAAAACCCAACGTTTTAAGTTAGTATCTATTTATTACCGCAATCAATTGCCAATAGCATTTTTATTCAAATATTATGGTAAAACATATATCGCTTGGAATGAAAAGTATTTATTATCCATTTTCAATATCAAACCAATTAATCTTATTTCGTTATCAAATACAGAACAGCTAAATAGAGTTCTAGATAAAATTAGTGAATTTGGCCTAACAAGTCTGTCAGATTCAGAAATTAAGTTTTTAGAATCATTCAGTAAATAAAAAAAGGTTAATTGTTGATTCCAGTTAGAAGAATTGGTTTAAATTACTCTGTAATTTTGCTTTCAATCTTAAAAACTAATAAAAAATGAAAATCGTAATTAATATAATCTTCATAAGCTTATTTTTAAGTTCCTATTGTCACGCTCAAAAAGTATATTCAGTTGAATACGAAAGTCAAGCAGATGTAAAAGTGTTTGTAGTAGACTATGAGAATCAGGCAGATTTAAAGGTTTATAGGGTAAAATACAGCAATCAAGTCGGGAAAAATACTGGAAAATGGTTTTTTACAAAATATTCAAATCAAGCCGATAAAAACATGTTTTTTGTCAACTATCAAAATCAAGCAGATTTAAAGATTTATTTTGTGAAATATGAAAATCAAGCAGGGTGGAGAAATAAATCGAAACAACACCTTATGTACTGAATTTAAGATTTACTAATACAAATAGAATCTTATTCCATTTTTGGCTTTAAAATTTCATAACTATTTTGATATGTAATTAAAGTTTCTCTCTTCTTAAAAATAGTTTTGCAGTTAGTATAGGTTATATTTTGTAAAAGCAATTGACTATTGAGTTCTATTACTTCAAATTGTAAATTTTCTAAATTGAAACTCTCTATTTTAAATTCATAACTACCAATGAATCCAATTTCTTTTTGTTCAATATATATACCTACTTTATGTGTATTTTCGATTATTGACTTGTGTGAATTATATAAGGGAAATAAATATTGCTCTTGGTTCAATTCTTCAAATTTTAGTTTGCTTATTTTTTTGCCGTCTAACCAAATTTCTATTTGATTTTTATTGGAATTTAATAAACCACTTATTTTTTCACTTGGCAATTTATTCAACGATGGTATTGAAGTTAGTTTTAAATGATGATAAAAAAAAGGGTCTAGTAAAGCCTTATGTAATGGTAGTTTTAACCTAGAAGCAATATTGTCAAAATACTCTTGTTCAATGGGATTTAAAATAACTTTATTTAAAGTCCATTGTTCTCCAAAAATATTTATTTTGAGGCTTTGCATAGAAAATAATTTACAATTTAATTTTTAACTCTTCATATATTTTATCAGTAAACGGAGAAAAATTCAAATCAAAAAGAGAGTTTGATATAGTGTTGAAAATTTCTTTGGCTTTATCTTTTTCATTTCTTTTCAACAAACAATCGGCATAAATTATTTTAAAATGATTCCAGTTTTGCTCCCCCCATTGTGTAAATATTAATTCATATTCACTAAAGTTTTTAGTTATACAATTTATAATTATTTGATATTGTTGGCATTTATGAAGAGAAACACACAAAAATAGCAGAGCAGTTATTCTATCGTTTCGGTCTTCATATAATGATCTAAAATTGATTTTGTTTATTTCATTACAAAGTTTTTCAAGTTCATGGTGATTAAATTTTAGTGCATGAATTAATAAAATTCCTTTGAACTTCATTGATAAAATATTATGGTTTATTTCATCAAAGTCTATGGCATTAATTTCTTCATAATGCAATTTAAAATTATCCCAATCCTCTGTATCAGCATAATAATGTGCGTTCGTAAGATGATAGAAGGCATTTGCATTTAGATTGTTTTTTTTACGACTATAGTAGTTGTCAAGCAAGATTCTATAAAATTTAAATTGTGGAGTTACTAACCATTCGATAAAAAAATCATTTTCAAAACGAAAATCACTAGAAGTTTCTAAATCATAGTAATGTTCGATTGCTATTTCTTGTAGCCATTGATGACTTTGACATAGTGTAGATAATAAGTGAATTATATAATAAATCTCATACCTGTTTTTTTCTATATCAAGAAAAAGATTATCGAATTCAAAAATATTGATAAAAAATTCTTTGTCTTTCTGAATGACCTTCACCAATATTATTTGAATAAAGAGTTCATAAACTTCTTTTGTGACAGGAAAATCATCAATCTTTTCTCTAATAGTTTGGTTGTCTAATTTACCTTGTAGGCAATTCAAAAGCAATATTTTACTTTCATTAACCTTAAATTGATTATAAAAGTCAATAAAATTACCCCAGTCGCTAAAACCGCAGTAAACCGCACAATGATTTAGTGACTTAAGTGAGATTGTATTGTTGTTTTTGATGACATTAAAAAGGCGTCTTAGCGTGTCCGAGCTAACAATATTGCCCATTTCATCGCTAAGATTTTTACAATCGGTGCTTGTTAAAATGTTTAGGGTGTATTTTTTGGACAACTCTTTTCTTAACAGCTCCAAGTGTGCTTCTTTTGGTTTGTTCTTAATTCTAGCCATTTTATAAAAAAAAGCTAAATTAGTAATAAACATCAAATAAACATCTTATTTGCACTTATTTGCACCGCCATATATTTGACAAGTGGACTTAAATAATATATTTTTGAATATTAGTTATTATTTATTGATTTTAATTACTGTTATAAAATTACATTTAACACCTAATTTTAATTAAAATACTATGAAAAAGGATTAAAATACTATGAAAAAAGGAACCTTACTTATTTTACTATTTTTAGGTTTTAACTTAAATGCTCAAACATTTAAAAAAGACAACTCTTTAACCGATGTCGATTTAATTCAAATTTCCACACTAAAGAAAAGAATTTTAGGAATAGAAACTCTTGAGTCTTTTAATGCATCAAAGGATACCATTATATCAAAATATAATGCAAAAACTGTAGGTGATGAATCACTTTACTATGAATATTATAATGATAGATATTGGCCAGAAAGAAGTTATATTAAATTTTATGTTTATGATTACCAATCCTGCGGAAATTTAAAAACCACTTTTAATTTAGGAAATGGCATTTATAATTTTGAGTTTTATTCCAATGGAAAAATTGTAAAATCTTTTACAGGAACATTAAAACGCGGTAGAATAGTTAATAAAATAGATACGACAAGTAAATTTGATTATTATAATAATTACCCTGAAAATTAAAACTATGAATCCTTCAAAAGAAATAAAAGCAATTCGAGAACAGTTCAATAATTTCACTGATGAAGAATTATTGATAAATATTAGAATTTCAAAAGTTCTAAGTTTCCTATTTTCAAGAAACTTTTTTAGAGGTTTTCTGTTCTTTTTAATAATGCTAATTAATTTATATTTTTTTAATAAAACTGATAATGAATTGCGATTGCTAATAAATACGATCATAAGTATCTTTTTTGTACTCATAATCACAGAATTTTTAAATTCAGATAAAGAGGCGGAAATTGAAAAGTGCACGTTTGAAACCTTGAGAAAAATGAGAGAAGAATTAAAAGAAAAACAAAATTTATGAGTAAGTTAATTATTCATTACAACCAAAACAAGCAACCAGATTTCATAGGCGATATTCACGGTCATTTTGATGCTTTGGTTCAATTGTTTGAAAAAATGGGTTATTCCAATAACAACGGAATCTATAGCCACCCGGAACGTTTTCCTGTTTTTATAGGTGATTATATAGACCGGGGACCAAAAATTTTTGATACAGTTGAATTGGTCAAAAAAATGCAAGAAACAGGAAATGCGATTGCTTTGATGGGAAACCATGAATTGAACTTTTTAGAATTAAATTATAAAGACAAAGAAGGAAAATCGTTTAGAAGCCAATCTAAACGCCATCAGGTAAAAGAAACCGATGCAGCCTTTTTAGGGAAAGATTTAGATAGTTATTTAGATTGGATGGCTCAATTACCAGTAGCACTTGAGTCGGAACATTTAAGAGCGGTACACGCACAATGGGAAGTGGATGCTATTGAAAATATAAAAAAATCGACAGTAGATAGATTAGATGAAGAAGGACTAAGAAGTGTTTCTGCCATTTCCGGTTTATATAAATCTATAGAAATCTTGCTGAAAGGAAAAGAACTTAAATTACCTGAAACATTACATTATAAAGACCACGGTTCAGAACCGAGAACTGAAGCCAGAATAAAATGGTGGCAAGCTAGAAAGCGAACTTTGTTTGGCGTTGATTTTGCATCACTTCCAAATCACATGATTGATAAAGATATTTCTACTTTTAATCACGATTATGATTTTTACTATGAAAAGGAACATACTCCTGTTTTCTTTGGTCATTATTGGATGGATGCAAATAAGGTTGAGTTAATGAGCACCAATGCCTGTTGTGTAGATTACAGTATTGCTAAAAAAGGAATTTTAGTAGCTTATAGACATACTCAAAAAGAAGCATTGTCTAATGATTATTTTATTATGCATCAATAGATTTCTCTCTATTAATAAACAATTTCATATGAAATTTGCAACATTAGGTTTATGGATTACGTTAATCTGTTTTATGAATTTTATCAGCTTCACTTTTTTAAAACGAATGAACGCAAGTGTTGAGTTAAAAGATGCTTATTCACCATTTATATTAAAAATAGCTAAGATTCCTCCTGTCGCATTAGTAATTGCTTTGTTTTTAATCTTCTTTGGATTTGTATTGCAATTTATAGAATTTCTTATCAAAAAATAATAGTATGAAGTTGATAAATCATTTAGGAGAAACTTTAGAATTACGAATTGAAAAGTATCATTTAGAATTAAGTGAAATTGAAATTAAACAATTTAATAGCGATTGGCTGGGTACTGAAATAAGCATTAACAATAAAGAAGGAGAGTTCTCAAAACCACTTGAAATTTTTTTAATTGAAGATTTTGAACGCATATTAGATTGGATTTCGGGAATTGAACAGAAAACATCTAAGAAATATTTATATTTTTTAGATACTCATTTGGTTTTTATGAGGACAAAAAGAAACAATGTTCCATTTATGAAAGTAATCTACCATCTCAACGAAATTGATTTTATTTCTTGGGATTTGGAAATTAATAAGGAAAACATTTTAGAATTTAAAAACGAAATACAACAGAATTTAAAAATATATCCATGCCGTTGTGGAATGGAGCATAATTATAGTAAAGTGTAATAACTAATTAAAAAAAACAATAAATTATGAATATACAATTTCAGCATCCTAGTAATGGTTTTACCAATTTTAATCCATCTGATGTTAATCATTATTCTAATCTTAATTTACCAGGGATTTATATTTACGGTTTACGTCAAACTATAAAAGGTATTAATGGTAAAACTTTTATCCCACTGTATGTTGGTATCTCAGAAAATTTAAAAATACGTTTATACAATGATCATTTTCTTGAAGAATCATGGCCAGGAAAGAAATCAAGCTTAAAAGAAATATTTGATTTTTCAAATAAAGTCTATTCTTTAAAAGATATTGCTGATAGATATAGAGATATGCTTATATATGATTTAGTAACTAATTGCGGAGGGAAACAAAGGCCGATAATATCTTATTTAAAACATCTAGTATGGTTTCAGGATTTAACTTTTTTTAATCAAAAAATAGGAGCAAATATCTTTCCATTACCTAAAACAAATAGTAACCATTTAGATTCATATAAAAATGGATTACTATCTTCAATGAAGAGCAATTCCTTAG
>JBIKPM010000106.1:0-6790 GCA_044357435.1 Flavobacterium sp.
TAAAGGGAGAAAAATTGATAGTGATTCCGATGTATCTCAACGAAAAGGAATAAAAGTGAATGGATTGAAAAAGAATGATGCAACATCTACATCGTCTGAAAAAACCGCCAATAATAAACATCCTGATTTAATGAAGTGACAATCAGAAGCAGTTACAGAAACAGTTCAAAATGAGGTTGAAGAAGCTAGTAAATTAAAACCAACTACTCCTTCTGGCAAACTAGAAAACGTTGGTCATCCATCTTTGAATAAATTGTATTAAAAAAGGTAAAAGGCTAAAAACCGGATTAAAATGTTTAGATATATATGTTTTAATCCGTTTTTTTTGAATTCAAACTTCAAAAATACCTTCTGATTTTTTAATATTCTTTTAATTTTAAAAATTTGGGTAATAAAAACAAATGACTATTAATATACTACTATAAACCATTAAATTCAACTATTATGAGGTATTCAAAAACAATTTTCAAAGTACTTACAATCTTTCTAATATTTACACAAATCAGTTTTGCAACTTCTAATCCAATTCCCGGAATTGGTATCGTAATTAAAAGAAATCCTGGAGGAGGATCAATTAAAGTTTCAACTGGAAAAGAGGGTGGTTTCTCTACTCAACTGGAAGCAGGCGAATACGAAGTTTCTTTTTCTCAAGAGCAATTGCAATCCGCCATTGGTAAATTAATAAAACGAAATTATCCGCAAGGTAGGTATCAATATGATGGTTCTGGAGTTGAAATGGCATTAGAAAATTCAGAAATTCGTATTAATTCAAAACCATTGAGCGATAATATTTATAGTGTTAATGCGCAAAATAGTGTGTTCGTAATCAGTGTTCCTCAAGGTGGCGCTACTTTTTCTGGTGTTTTAAATTGGAATGATGAAGTGTTCTCAAATCTTGGCACAGAAAATCGAGGTATCGATAAGGCAGATATCCGAAGAACGAATAATCCCTATTTTAAAAATTCAGCTAATGAAGGTGAGATGGTACCTATGAATCGTTCTGTTAATGAAAATCCATTATATGAAGACAAAAATAAAGAAGGAGTTAATCCTTTATATGGAGCACAAGGAAAAGGAATACGGGAAAATGGTTTAAAAAAGAATGCAATTGATGTATCTCAAGAGGATAACGGTACAGATGCTTCAGCTCGAACGGAAGGAAAGCTCAAAGGGAAGATTATAAAAGGTGGTGATAATGGAATGATAAGCGTTTCTGACGAAAATCAGGAAACTCCAACAGCAAGAAAAGGTTGGGATGGTTCCGTAAAAAGCGGAACTGCTACTCAACGCAAAGGTATAAATGAAAAAGGATTGAAAAAAAATGATGCCGAAATAAGTACTACCAATTCAGAAAAGAAAGGATTGAATGCGGTAAATGTGAAATTGAGTAAAAGCAATAGTGAACAAGCCTCAGATTTAATTGATGATGCAAATCCAACCCCACAAGGACACGCCGTTAAAACAAAAGGTTCTGGAGCAACATCAGGGCCTGATGTAAAACCAATCAAAGTAGAAGAAACCAAAATTGGACAACCACATCCATAATTAAATCAATCAATATGAAAAACTCAAAACTAATTATCAAATTTATTATCGTTTTACTTTTAGTCGCACAAAATAGTTTTGCAACTACCCCAATTCCAGGTGTTGGAGTTGTGATTAAAAAAAATCCAGGAGCAGGACATGTTACTGTTCCAACTGGGAATGGAGGCGATTTCTCTACCCAACTTAGCGAAGGGGTTTACGAAATTTCCTTTCCACAAGACCAATTACAAACAAGTATTAATGGAATTATAAAAACTAATTATCCAAAAAGCAGCTATCTTTTCGATGGTTCTGGAGTTGAATTAGACATTGAAAATTCAGGAATACGTGTCAATTTAAAATCAATAGGTGATAATAAATATCCTATAAATGATCAAAGCAGCACTTTCGTTATCGTAGTCCCTGAAGGTGGAGCAACGTTTTCGGGCGTTTTAAGTTGGAATGATGCTGTTTTAGCTAATTCTGTATCAGAGAATAGAGGCATTGATAAAGCAGATGTCCGAAGAATGAATTCAGTAAAGGAAAATCCATTATACAAAGAAAATAATAAGGAAGGTGCAAATCCATTATATGACAATAAAAGAAAAGAAAGTGATGAATCTGTAAAAGGAAATACTATAGGAACCCTGCATATTACTAAAGATGAAAAACGACTAAAAGGAATACAAAAAAATGAAATTGACAATGTTGCCAATGATGTTGATGTAAAAGCAATAGCAGAAACAATGGTCAATCGAAAAAGTGTCAATAACATAAATGGTGGAATGCCAAATAGAATATCAATGAATATAACGGTTCCAAAACAGACTCAAGGAGCAACATTTGGTGAGAAAGTAAATTCAGGAAAAATAAATATTACACTAGTTGAAGATGGTTGTGTAGTTTTATTTTCATCTAAAGAAGGGTATCGGTTTAGTACATCCGACAAAAGTATCACTGAATTGTCATCGAATGAAAGTGTTGCTTTTGGTGAAAAAGTAAATCAAGGGCTACATGCCGCAGGTGGAGCATTAGCTCAAGGTGCTTCCTTATTAGGAGGTGCTTTGCCGGGTGGCGCTGTTATTTCGGCAGCTGTTTCTAGTGTGGGCAATTTGGCGGGAGGTGCCGGTGGTGGAGCCGCTGCAGCTTCTTATGCAGCTACCGGAAAAATGACTAAAGCCGATTCAGGAAAAAAAGTTTGGAAAATACAGGACGACGAAAGTGATGCGGCTTTAGAATTAGTTGATGGAGAATATGAATTAAAGTTTATCGTTACACAAAAAGCGACTTCTGGTTTAAAAGACACGATGAAGACCCAGGTTCTCATTGGTTTTAGCTTAGAAAATGGAGTTGTAAAACCAAAACAATATACAGGACACGTAACTTTGATGAAATAATTTTATTTCTTGGAATACTTTTCTAATAACATAAGGGTAACAAAAATCAACATCTATTTATATATAACCATAACCCATTAAATTCAAACCAAGATGAAACATACAAAAACAATTTTCAAAATTCTTATCATTTTCCTTTTGGTTTCGCAGAATGGTTTTGCGAGAAATCCGATTCCTGGAATTGGTATTGTAGTTAAAAAAAATAATTGTCTCCCCAATCCGTGCAAATCAACTTGCAATCACGGAGGAGCAATAACGCTAACCACTAGCACAAGTGGTGGTTTTTCTATGCAACTTGAGGTAGGGGAATACGAACTTTCTTTTCCTCAAGACCAATTGCAATCTGTTATTGGGAGATTGATAAAACGTAATTATCCAAAAAGTACATTCCAATATGACGGTTCTGGTGTCAAAATGACTTTAGATAATTCGGATATACGAGTAAAATCAAAATCCACGAGAGCGAATAGTTACATCATTAATGAACAAAACAGTAGTTTCGTTATAACCGTGCCTAAAGAAGGAGCCATATTTTCAGGTGTGTTAAGTTGGAATGATGATGTTTTAAAGAATTCGATAAGTTGTCCAGATGGATTTGTGATGAAAAATGGGGAGTGTGTTCCATTAATCAATTCAGAAAATCAACAAGCACGAACAGAAGGAAAAACTAAAGGGAAGGTTATAAAAGCTGGTAACAATGGAATGATAAGTGTTTCTGGCGAAAATCCGGAAACACCAACTGCTAAAAAAGGGTGGGGCGGATCTGTAAAAGGAACTAAAACTGAAGCGGTGAATACTTCAGAGGAAACACAACAAGAGGATATTAACAAGTCGAAATTGAAAACGAAACACGATACTGCTAAAAATTCAGTGGGGAATATTCGTTAATAGGATTCTTTGCTACACTTTAAAATATTTTTCCAATAATAAAGTGGCGGCTGCAAAAGGGGATATTTCACCGTTTTGTACCGCTTTTTTTGTGGAATCCAAAAGTTTTTGAATTTCCGGATGGTTGTAAAAGTTGGTTTTCAATTGCTCGTTGATGGTTTCCAACATCCAATATTGATTCTGCTCCTTCCGTTTTTCAAAAAAATAATTATTCCCTTTTGTAAGTTCAAGAAATTTCAAAATCGTTTTCCAAACTTCGGGGATTCCCTCGTGAGTTGCCGCGCTACAAGTTGCAGTTGTGGGGATCCATCCTGATTTTTTGGCAGGAAAAAGATGTAAAGCCCTTTTAAATTCTGCTTCTGTTAATTTGGCTTTTCTGATATTATTACCATCTGCTTTATTGATAACAATGGCATCTGCCATTTCCATAATACCCCGCTTAATACCTTGCAATTCGTCGCCTGCACCTGCAATTTTTAATAGAAGAAAAAAGTCTACCATACTGTGAACTGCAGTTTCGCTTTGTCCGACTCCAACCGTTTCTATTAGTATGGTATCAAAACCAAAGGCTTCACAAAGTATTATGGTTTCTCTGGTTTTCCGCGCTATGCCACCTAAAGTTTCTCCTGAGGCTGATGGACGGATGTAGGCATTTTTATCTTTCACCAATTCCTCCATTCTGGTTTTGTCACCCAATATACTTCCGTGCGAAATGGTACTGCTGGGGTCAACGACTAAAACGGCCACTTTTTTTTCCAACCCGGTCAAATATTTTCCGAAGGCTTCTATAAAAGTACTTTTCCCAACACCAGGAACGCCTGTTATCCCTATTCGGATTGATTTATTGCTATTGGGCAAGCAGGCGTTGATGACTTCATTGGCTTTTGCCAAATGCTTAGCATTGGTGCTTTCTACCAGGGTAATCGCTCGGCTCAAGGCAGTAATATTTCCTGATAAAATACCTTCAATTAACTCTTTTGAGGAAGGTTCTGTTTTTCTATGTTGTTGAAATTGGTTTACAGTATTTGAACTGATAATTTCCGGTGGTGAAATTCCAGCTTTCTCGTGAAGTGCAGTTTTTATTGTTTTTTTGCTTTCCAAAACTTGAATCGTTTGAGTAAAAATAGTGAAATTTTCGATTCAAATTTTGATTTAAATCAAACGAGATTGTTTATTTTGGCATATTGCAACAGCATTACTGTTTTGGCATCTTTTATTTCTCCACTTTCAATCAGGGCGTAAGCGACATCAAAAGTCATTTCCAGAACTTCAATTTCTTCTTGCTCGTGTTCGATGCCACCACCATCGCTTACTTTCATGGTTGCATTGTATTCTCCCACAAAACAATATAAAATCTCTGTTATAGCACCGGGTGACATATAGGTTTCAAAAACTTTATGAACTGTCGAAATCCTATAGCCAGTTTCTTCTTCGGTTTCTCTAATGATGCATTGTTCAGGGTGATCCTTGTCCAAAAGTCCAGCACAAACTTCAATCATCATCCCTGTAGTATTCCCATTGAGATAACTTGGTAGCCTAAACTGTCGAGTTAGAATTACAGTTTTTTGAATGGTATTGTAAAGTAAAATAGCGGCTCCGTCTCCACGATCATATACTTCCCGAATATGTGTTTCGACAGTAGTATCATTTTTTTGATATTCATAAGTAACTTTGTTTAAAATGTACCAATTATCTGAAAGTAAATCGGTCTGTTTGATTTTTATGATTGGATTATTCATTCGTTTGGGTTGAAAAGGTTAATATAAAAAAACGTCCCGATTTATGGGGACGTTAATTGAATTATTTCAGGATTGTTTGCTTTCTGTCAGGTCCAACAGAAACAATTTTAATAGGGACTTCTAATGCTGTTTCAATGAATTCGATGTATTGTTTTAACTCAAGTGGTAATTCGTCATAAGTTGACATTCCAGTTAAATCAGCTTCCCATCCCTTGAATTCTTGGTAAACAGGAGTCACGTTTTCGGGTTCAATGTTATAAGGAAAATGAGAGATGTTTTTTCCTTTGTAATTGTACTCGGTACATACTTTCAACGTTGGAAATCCCGAAAGAATATCCCCTTTCATCATCATTAATTGGGTTACACCATTTATTTGAACAGCATATTTTAGAGCTACTAAATCTAACCATCCACAACGTCTTTGTCTTCCTGTTACAGAGCCAAATTCATTTCCTACACGTGCCATTGTGGCCCCGTCTTCGTCAAAAAGTTCAGTTGGAAAAGGACCGCTTCCTACTCGGGTAACGTATGCTTTAAAGATTCCATATACTTCTTTTATTTTATTTGGAGCAATTCCTAAACCGGTGCAAGCACCAGCTGCAGTGGTGTTAGATGAAGTTACAAAAGGATATGTTCCAAAATCTACATCAAGTAAAGAACCTTGTGCTCCTTCGCACAAAATGGCTTTTCCGGCTTTTTGGGCTTGGTGTAAATATTCCTCGCTATCTATAAAATCAATTTTTTTCAATTCTTCAATAGATTCAAAGAATTCTTTTTCCAATTCCTCGAGATTGTATTGGATATTTACATCATAAAAAGCTATCATCGCTTCATGCTTATCGGCCAATGCTCGGTATCTTTCTTTGAAATCTTCTAGTTCAATATCTCCAACACGAAGACCATTTCTTCCAGTTTTGTCCATATAAGTTGGACCTATACCCTTTAGAGTAGAACCTATTTTTGCCTTTCCTTTTGATGCTTCAGAAGCGGCATCAAGCATACGATGGGTTGGCAAAATTAAGTGTGCTTTTCTGGAAATTATTAACTTATTTTTGATGTCTAAATTAAATTTGGCCAGACCTTCTATTTCTTTTTGAAATACAACAGGGTCAATTACCACACCGTTTCCAATAATATTTACGGCAGTTTTATGAAAAATTCCAGAAGGAATCGTTCTAAGAACGTGTTTTATTCCGTCAAATTCTAAAGTGTGTCCAGCATTTGGACCACCCTGAAATCGGG
>JBIKPM010000107.1:0-6775 GCA_044357435.1 Flavobacterium sp.
TAGGCTGCCCCGAAATATGATGGAGGTTTTAAACGATGATGGCTATAAAAGTAAATACGACATAACTTATGCCATCTTTTATTCTGTTTTTCGTTTGCCCGAGGCCACCTTGAAAGGAGCAGGAACCAAGGCTATCAAGGATTTAATCGAGCATTGCCATAGCTTAGGTATCAAGAATTTCTTTACCCTAAGCCCTATACCATCGCTAAGAGAACATTTAAAAAGAAGGCCCAGCGAATCTACGGTTCGTAAATATCTAGAATCTTGGGAAGGGGCAGTAGCTAAGTTTCATTTGAGTAATGGAGCCAAAATTCACAGTATTAATTTTGATGCCGATTATAGCGAACAAAGACTGAATGAGAGTTGGGGTATTATGGTCAATTATGACTATAATACTAAATAAGAGGTTCAGCAAAATCTAATGAAATCGTTAAATCAGTATTTGACGAAGCCATAATTTCGGACACAACTAAATCCTGCTCTTGCAAAAAAAATCCATAACAGACCAATTTTAAATGATGAGAATTATAAAATTCAGGACTTTTTATAAACCAGATGCTGATTTTGACTATCACGATGCCGTTGATTTGAAAAATACACCATCTTTTTTGTTTCATTACGGAGACTGCGAACTGGAACAATTTACAGGCTTATTCGATAAAAATGGAAAGGAAATTTACGAAGGGGATTTTTTGTATGATCTAGAAATTGAAGAGGAGGAAAAGGGTGGTCAACCGTATTATAAGGTGGAGTATATAGGTCGATTGGGTTGTTGGTGTGTTGACACTTCTTCTTTAAGAAACGGATCAGGTTACGTCAGTATAATAGATTATTTTGTAAAAGAAAATCTGGAAATTATGGGAAATAGCTATCAAAATCCGGAGCTTACCTAGATAAGATCAACTTCGTTTTTTATTCTAACAATTTCTTTTTTCATTCTCAAAAATACAGTTTTCTAAATAATACCATTTAGAAATATAAGATAATCCGATTTTTCACTCCCTTTCCTTGATATTGCTTCGTGCCTCGCAATGACGGGGTTGTGGGTGAGGATAAACGAAAAACTATTTTATATTTCTAATGGGGATAGCTGATTTAGGGTATCATGAGTTATACCATTAATTATTAGGACGGGACAATATTCAATAAAAAAACTCCAATTTTGCAATTGGAGTTTTAAAAAAATAAAAAATTGAATCAATTATTTTATGATTAATTTCCTGGTAGCCGTTTTTTCGTTCTGAGTGATTTTTAAGATATAAGTCCCACCTTTCAAGTGAGATACATTAACAGCATTGTTTGCAGTTGTCTTTTTTACAACTTGTTTGCCTAGAACATCAAAGACAGCAATCGATTTTGCATCACTACTATTAGATGTAATAAATAAATTTCCGTTGGTCACAGGATTTGGATACACGTTTAATCCTGCAATGTCGTTTTGCGCGACCTTTAACACAGTTCCAGCTGTTACATAAGCCCAAGTTGCACCTATGCGAACCTCATCGATTTCAATATTTCCAGTTCCAGCGGATTGTCTAATACCTAAACTCCCTATTGCAAGAGGAGCCGCATTTATACCGGTTGCATTTGAAACAACAGATGTCGTTGGTTCTGTTCCACCAATAGTTGGGTTTACATAAAGTGATGCGGCATTTGTTTGAAAATCATATTTAACAACAATAAATAAAGGGGTTCCAACTGGATAATTTGTTGCTACTGCTGGATAAGAGACAGTAATAGGAGCGCCAGAATTGTTCAAAACACCTAGATTAAATGTATTTGCAATTGAACCGGTTTTAATGTAAAGTCTCACATTATAACTACCAACAAGTGTACCCGCACCCGAACCTGTTCCCATGAACATAAAGAAGTTACCCACTACGTCTGTGTTTGCGAGTAAAGTTTCCGTGTTTACTACATTAATCAATGCAGAATAATAAGCAGTTTTAGCCGCTGCTGGTATCGGAGCAGCTGAAGCCAAATTCACATCTTCAACACCTACCGAAGTAATTACGGCTTTGTTTCCTGTAGAAGTTAGCCCCAGATAGGTAAGTGATCCTTCTGCGGTCTGCACAAAACCTGAAGATCCGCCATGAATTGCCCAACCATTGTCATGTAAGTTTGAGAGTGCGGCTGGACTAAACACGTCAAATGCTTGTGCAAATGATAAGCTTGTAATCATTAATAATAATAAAGTGTAATTTTTTTTCATGAGTAATTTTAGTTAAATTAATAAATTAGTTGAGGTGTTCGTAAGCTGTTTTTAGTTTAAGAATACGTGTACGAACACGATACAACAAATTAAATAAATATAAATCAGTTTTCCTAATTTTTTTAGAAATAAAAAAATATGTTATTAATAATTTTTTTTTTTGATAGATTAGTTTTGAATTACTAATGATAATATAGATTACGTATTATAGGAGTAAAATGCCAATTTTCAGCAATTTCGTTCAGGATACTAAAGAGAAACACTGCTTTTATATGTCTGTTCTGCAAACAGGTCTGTGTACTTATTCACAACATTAGCTGTAAAACCATATTTTTTTTTATTTAAAAATATGTTTTTCTTTTGTTAAACTCATATTTTTTGTTTTAATTTGTTTAATCGTGTACGAACACGAAATTATTTTACATACACTAAATGACTGAAAATAAATTTTAATACACAATCGGATGAAGTCAAATTCCAAAAATAAGAACCAAAACCCTAGCTTGTTCGAATTTATAGTCGGGACATTGATGTTGCTTTTAGTTCATCAGGCTTCTGCAATAGACTACTATATTGATTCTGCTGCTGGAGTAGACACAAACAATGGAACAACAATAACAGCCCCTTGGAAAAACCTATCCAAAATCAATTTGATAACTGTATCTTTAGGTTCCAAGATTTATTTGAAATGTGGCAGTGTTTGGAATGGCCAACAATTGAAGTTTTTAGGTTCTGGAACGGCAGCTTTTCCTATTGTTATAGATCAATATGGAATAGGAGCTAAGCCAAAAATTAATGGGGATGGTTTAACAAGTGAAGGGGTAGTTTATTTATTCAACCAAGATTATATTGAAATTAACAATTTAGAAATCACCAATTATCCTATTCTACCCCCCACAACTAATCCTGATTCTATTTTTTTTGTAGGATTACACAATAGTGCTATAAGTCCAAATCCAAATCCTTTAGGAGCAGATAGAAAAGGCGTATTGGTAGCGATTCAAGACAAAGGAGTTTGTAATCACGTTTATTTGAAAAATTTAGATATCCACCATATCAAAGGACAATTGGGCAGTACTGGAAATAGTGTAAATGGTGCTTTCACTAAAAGAACCGGAGGTATTTATATTACCGTACTCGATGAAACTTCTGGAATAAATTCAAGATATAATGATATTTTAATTGACGGTTGTAATATCAATTATGTTGAAAATATTGGGCTTGCTTTTGACAATCAAGATGGGGTGTATTATCCAGGAAGTAATCAACTAACGTTATGGAATGCCAGAAAGTTTACCAATATGAAAGTGAGTAATAATATCATTCATCACGTTGGCAAAAATGCTATGATTATTCGTTGCACGGATGAAACAGGTTTAATAGAATACAATACTTGTTATGAAACTGCTTTAGGAACTACTGGAAATACCATGTTTACGGCTCGGGCCAAAGGCACCGTTTTTCAATACAATGAGGGCTACTATAATAGAGCAACAGTCCAGCAAATTGAACCAGGCAATTTTGATGGGAGTATGTACGATCCCGATTTTGGCAGTGTAGGGGTTATTTTTCAGTACAGTTACAGTCATGATAATTCACATGGTATTTATTGGGGTTGCAATACTCGCGGAAGTAACAACAACACATCGGGGATTCCCGATCCTGAAGACGTAGGCTGTACTTTGAGATATTGTATTAGTCAGAATGATTTGGGGGATTTAGTTTACTTCAATTATCCTTCGGCGGGAAATGAAATTTACAACAATGTGTTTTACATAAAACCAGGGTTAAGTTCTAAAATTATCCACGAGAGCGGATCAAAAAACCACGCCTATAATTTTTACAACAACATTATTTTTGATGCTGGAAACGCCACTTACGCATGGGGTTCAGGTGTGGGGGTGCAAACACGGAATTTCAAAAACAATGTTTTTTACGGAATTACTGTGCCTTCACAAATTATAGATACTCAGATTCTTACTTCAGACCCTCTATTTATAGATCCAGGAAAAGGTACTATAGGAATCAATGCGCTTCTGGATGGCTACAAATTACTATCGACCTCTCCAGCACTGGCTAACGGAATAATAGTAAACCTTAACGGAGGCTTGGATTTTTTTAGCAACTTATTTAATACTTCAATAGCTCCTAATAGGGGAGCTTATCAGGGTTTAGGAATCGTACTGGGATTAGAGCATTGGAAAACCAACACACTCCGTATTTACCCAAATCCAGTTCGAAATAATCAGTTTACTTTAGCAGTGCCTAATCAAATGAGCGGTGCTTTAACTGTTGAGATTTGTAATTTAATGGGGCAATCGGTATACAAAGTCACTACTGGTGCAGTCAATAATGAAATAACAATACAGCCTATCGCTGCCTTGAGTAAAGGGGTATATATCGTATCAATAAAAAATGAGGCTTCGGTGTTTACTCAAAAAATTAGTGTGCCATAAGTACTATTCATCAGTTCAAAACCGAATGAAACGGTTTTTTAAAATTTCATAATTCAATTTGTTTGGGCTTTCATGGTAAGAAATTACCGTGGAAGCTTTTTTTTAAATCGCGCTAATTTTAATCTCTTTAGGTTTAATTCCTCGAAGCTTATACCAATTAGACATATATGAAAGGCCAATTATTTTTTGTCATCGAGCACAGTCGAGAGGCTATAATAATTCTCGACTGCGCTCGAAATCAATGTCATTAAGTTAAGCAAAAACAGTCTCGGTTTTGTCAATTCCGACAAAGGAGGAATTTCATTAATTACTCACTTTATGTGATTTGCTTCGCCTGTTCGCTATCTCTCGAGTCTTCCGTTGGTCGAAATGACAAAATAAACCTTAACTTAATGACATTGCGCTCAAACTGGCAATAAGACTAATTTATATGTCTAAATGGTATTAGCTTTGGGTTTTTTACTCAGACCTGTCTGCCGACAGGCAGATTTGACAAATTAACACGGATTTTTCTGTAAAAATTCACTTCGGATGTTCGCTAAGGCTCGGGTGTGAAATTTGTGCTTTACTAATGCTTGGTGCGCTATGCCACGAGTTAGTTTATTTGAGTGTTGTATTCATTTTGATGCTTGTTGTAGTGGGTAAAAGCTAAATAAAAGTTCGAATATTATGCTTAAGAATCACTATTAGGCAAATAGAAAGTCTGCGTGTATATTTCATAACCCAAATTTCAGTAGTTTTTTCTAAAACTTTTCTAGAAACACAGTGATTATTTTTTTAATAAATTATTATTGTTTCATAGTGTATATATGAATTATTTTTTATTAATTTGCTTTATCGTGTACGAACACGAAATTGATTCCGTATAATAGGACTGAAAGAATATACTTTTTAATATAAATCTTATGAAATTGAACTCCAATAAGCGAACCCAACAGAGTGCTTTGTTCCAGTTTATTGTTGGAACATTGATGATGCTTTTGGTTAATCAGGCTGCTGCAGCTATATACTATATTGATTCTGTGACAGGATCTGACACGGCTAATGGAACAACTATATCAACCCCTTGGAAAAACCTGACCAGAATCAATTCGGTAACTGTATCTTTAGGTTCCAAGATTTATTTGAAATGTGGCAGTGTTTGGAACGGTCAACAATTGAAGTTTTTAGGTTCTGGAACAGCAGCTTTTCCTATTATAATAGACCAATACGGTACGGGAGCTAAGCCCATTTTAAACGGCGACGGTTTTAGTACCATAGATCAAGGGGTGGTTTATTTATACAACCAAGATTATATTGAAATAAATAATCTGGAAATCACCAATTTTCCAAAGTTATTGGTTTATGCAAATAGTACCGCCTATACCCTAAATCAAATTGTTTACAACGGAATTTACGCTTATAAAGTTACCGTTGCAGGAACAACTCCTGCTCTAGGCGGAGTTCCCATTCATACAACAGGAACGGCAGTAAGTGGAACAGTAACGTTTACCTATCACTGTAGATTAACAAATCTACCTTATCCTGATAACATGTTTTTTGCTGGAATTTCAGAGGGTACGCTTAATAACAACCCTTTAGGTGCTGACAGACGTGGGGTGATGGTCGCTATCAAGGACAAAGGGGTATGCAATCACATCTATCTCAAAAATCTAAATATCCACCATATCAAAGGGCAATTAGGCAATGGTCAGAGTGCTGTCAATGGTGCCGTCCCAAAAAGAACTGGGGGTATTTACTTTACAGTGCTTAATGAAACTACAGGAAAAAATTCTAGATTTAATGATGTATTGATAGATGGTTGTGATATCAATTATATTGAAAATACGGGATTGGCTTTTGACAATGAAGACGATGTGTACTATCCTGGGGGAACTGAACTGGCATTATGGACAGCCAGACGATTTACCAATATGAAGGTGAGTAACAATATCATCCATCACATTGGCAAGAATGCCATGATTATTAGATGTACTGACGAAACGGGTTTGATAGAACGCAATGTTTGCTACGAAACAGCCGTTGGGACCACAGGAAACACCATGTTTTCGGCTCGGGCAAAAGGTACCGTTTTTCAATACAATGAAGGTTATTTTAATAGATCCAC
>JBIKPM010000108.1:0-6774 GCA_044357435.1 Flavobacterium sp.
TGCCTACACTGTATTAATTATTCTCAACTCCAATATGAAGGATATCGTTTCATTAAGGGTCAAAATTTTAAAAGTATAATACTCATCGGTCAATAAAGTAAAATTTGTTTAAATCATCTTCATTCCATGATTTTTAATTAATCACAAAACAAACATCACAATGGAAAAAAATAGTCAATCAGTAAATTATGGCCTCGAAAAGATATTTGAAGGAGCACAAGATTTCCTTCCATTATTGGGAACAGACTATGTGGAGTTGTATGTGGGGAATGCAAAACAGGCGGCTCACTTTTACAAAACAGCCTTTGGGTTTCAATCTTTGGCTTATGCTGGATTAGAAACAGGTTCAAGAGATAAGGCCTCCTATGTACTTCAACAAGACAAAATCAGGTTGGTTTTGACGACAGGCTTAAAGAGTGATTCCGAAATTGGGGAACACGTTAAAAAACATGGAGATGGGGTAAAAGTCATTGCGCTTTGGGTAGAAGATGCCCGAAAATCATTCGAAGAAACTACCAATCGGGGGGCAAAAATTTATATGGAGCCCATTGTCGAAAAAGATGAATTTGGGGAAGTAATCCGCGCAGGAGTTTATACCTATGGCGAAACAGTTCACATGTTTGTGGAAAGGAAAAACTATACTGGAGCCTTTTTACCTGGTTTCGTAGAATGGAAGTCGGAGTACAATCCAACCTCAATCGGACTAAAATACATTGATCACATGGTGGGGAATGTGGGCTGGAACCAGATGAACATTTGGGTAAAATGGTATGAAGATGTGATGGGATTTGTCAATTTTCTTTCTTTCGACGATAAGCAAATCCACACGGAATATTCCGCTTTAATGAGTAAGGTGATGAGCAACGGAAATGGCAGAATAAAATTTCCAATCAATGAACCGGCCAAGGGAAACAAGCGTTCCCAAATAGAGGAATACCTGGATTTCTATGAAGGTTCCGGCGTGCAACACATTGCTATTGCCACCGATGATATTATTACGGCAGTGTTTGCCTTGAAAGCAAGGGGAATAGAGTTTTTATCCGCACCACCACATACCTATTATGAAGCCATTCCAGGCCGACTGGGTAAGTATGCGAATATGATGCAGGAAGATATAGAAACAATCGAAAAGCTGGCAATTATGGTCGATGCCGATGCTGATGGTTATTTGTTACAGATTTTCACAAAACCAATTGAGGATAGACCTACACTGTTTTTTGAAATTATTCAACGAATGGGAGCAAAAGGTTTTGGAGCCGGTAATTTCAAAGCCCTTTTCGAGTCTATTGAAAGGGAACAGCAATTACGAGGAACATTATAAAAGCGGCTTTTTTTTATATAATGTAAAAAAAGAACCTAATTTAACAACTATGTTGATAAATCTTCTGTTAAACTTTGATTTTAGTTAAAAAAATTTAGGATTGTTAGTTATCTTTGTAATCGAAAGCTGGAAGGGGTGGTTTCCTTGCAGTTATTTCATATAAATTTCATAATTTATAAATTTTTTGGTTAGTTAATAGCATAAAAACTCGGTCATTATTTGACTGAGTTTTTTTGTTTTAATACATTTGGAACAAAATTTGTACTTGCAGCTATGAAGTAGCACAAAAACTCCATGAAAAAAATAATCATAGTATTACTATTTATTACAACTATAAGTTTTGACACTCATAAACAAGATTCCTATGATGTGGGAGAATGGTTTAAATTCCGAATTCATTATGGATTTATAAATGCGGGCTATGCCACGCTGGAAGTTAAAGAGGCCTCAATAAATAACAAAAAAGTTTTTCACGTTATAGGAAGAGGATATACCACGGGAATGTCTAGATTTTTTTTCAAGGTAAATGACTTATACGAAAGCTACATCGATAAGGATACCGGAAATCCATATCAATTTGTTAGAAAAATTGACGAAGGAGGGTATATCAAAAATCAAGAAGGTTTTTTTAATCAGTCTGGTGATAAAATTCTTGTAAAAGATTATAAAAACCAAACCGAAAAAATCCTCGAAATTCCAAAAAATACCCAAGACATCGTTTCAACATTTTATTACTTGAGAAATTATCCCGCCATTGATAAAATAAAACCCGGGGAATTCGTTTCCATTGATATGTTTTTTGATGATGAAACCACAAAGTTCAAACTTAAGTTTTTAGGTCGAGAAGATATTACAACCAAATTCGGAGTGGTGCCAACCATGATTTTTAGACCATTAGTGCAATCTGGACGCGTTTTTAAGGAAGAGGAAAGTTTGACCGTTTGGATCTCCGACGACAATAATAAACTGCCAGTTAGAATAAAAGCAAGCCTTGCCGTAGGGTCAATTAAAGCGGATTTAGATGGATTCAAAGGGTTGAAATATCCATTTAAAGTAAAAATTAATCAATAATAAATTAGGCTTCTATTAAAAAGGAAATTAGCCTTTTTATCCATCAATACTTTTTTCTCTTGACTTGGAAGTAATGATACTTTACAAAAAACGGGAAAAAAAAATGATAGTTTAATTGCCAAACATACACACTTTGAGAAAAGTATCTATACTTATAATTGTTTTATTCTCGTTGGTTTCTTGTAAACAGCCCGAAACGGTGAGCATAATTCCAGATCAAAATCCGCCTTCTGAATCCAACAATTTTGGGTTTAATCTCAACGATTTTAATGTTTTTCATGACACCATCCGCAGAGGGGATACCTTTGGCAATATTATCGAAAACCAAAATCTTGGAGGCAAGCAAGTATATGATATTATAGAAAAAGTAAAGGACAGTTTTAATGTGAAAACCATTAAAATTGGCAAGCCCTATACTTTACTGAGAACAAAAGACCGCCAAAAAAAACTGGAAGTTTTTATTTATCAACCTGATAAGGCCAATTATTATGTTATCGATTTGAGAGATTCGGTTTCGGTTTACAAAAAAACAAGACCAATCCGTTTCAAACAAAGAACCATTGCAGGAAAACTGGACGGCTCTTTGTCGGAAGCTTTAAGCAAAAAAGGCGTTGACGTGGCTTTGGCAAATAAATTAACGAAGGTATATGCTTGGTCGATAGATTTTTTCAAATTAAAAAAAGGAGACAAATTTGGCATCACCTTTACCGAAAGGTACATAGATGATACGATTTATGATGGAGTCGACAGTCTGAAAGCTGCTTTTTTTGAGTACAAGGGGAAATTAATTTATGCTTTCCCCTTTGCCCAAAATCAGGTTTCCGGAAAACTGGATTATTATGATGATGGAGGAAAAGCTCTTAAGAATTTTTTCCTTAAAGCGCCACTAAAATTTGTAAATATCACCTCCCATTTCACCAAAAACAGATTTCATCCCGTGCAACTTATTTGGAAAGCGCACAAAGGAACAGATTATGCCGCACCAACAGGAACGCCAATCATGACGACTGCATCCGGAGTAGTGGAGCAAACAGGATATTCCGCAGGAAATGGGAATTTCGTTAAAGTAAAACACGACAAAACCTATTCGACTCAATATTTACACATGTCAAAAATTTTGGTTCGCACAGGGGAAAGAGTAAATCAGGGGAATATTATAGGCAAAGTAGGAAGTACGGGACTGGCAACGGGTCCACATGTGTGTTATCGATTTTGGAAAAACGGAGTGCAAGTAGATGCTTTGAAACTAAAATTACCCAACTCCCAACCTATGGACAGCAAAAATCTACCCCGATTTATGACTCAAATAAAACCGCTGAAGCGAGAATTGGACAGCGTTGCAAATTTATAAATCGAACAACTATTTTATTACACTATGATAAAAAAGGAATGTTAATTTTACAAACTAATAGTTTAAATTTGCCTTTCGAAAACAAAAAATTCAATTAACAATATTCACGAATTAAAATAATGATGGCGCTACAAAATACAAATCCCACAACAACAATAGCTTGGCAAAAACTTCAGAAGCATTTTCAGGAAATGCAAAATGCCTCCATGAAAGAAATGTTCAGCGAAGACAAAACAAGAGCAGCACAATTTCATTTGCATTGGAATGATTTTATAATTGATTATTCCAAGAATATCGTCAATCAAGAAACCCTGAATTTGTTGCTTGAGTTGGCAAATGAAGTACAATTGAAAGACGCAATTGCAAAGTATTTTGAAGGCGACATTATTAATCAAACCGAAAATAGAGCCGTTTTGCATACCGCTTTGAGAGCCAATGCAACTTCAAAAATAGCAGTAGATGGAGAAAATGTAATCCCGGAAATTTTTCAAGTAAAAGAAAAAATTAAAAACTTCACTAACGAAGTGGTGAACGGGGACAGGAAAGGGTTCACAGGAAAATCGTTTACGGATATTGTCAATATTGGAATCGGTGGTTCAGATCTTGGCCCTGCAATGGCTGTTGAAGCATTACAGTTTTATAAGAATCACTTGAAAGTACACTTTGTATCGAATGTAGATGGAGACCACGTTAATGAAATCATTAAAAAATTAAAGCCAGAAACTACCCTTTTTGTAGTTGCTTCCAAAACATTTACCACTCAGGAAACACTGACTAATTCACAGACCATCAAAAAATGGTTTTTAGAATCGGCAAAGCAAGAGGATGTGGCCAAACATTTTGTGGCGGTTTCAACCAATATTCAAAAAGTCACCGAATTTGGAATCAATCCTGACAACGTTTTTCCCATGTGGGATTGGGTTGGCGGTCGATTCTCGTTATGGAGTGCCGTTGGGCTTTCAGTAAGTTTGGCCGTTGGGTTTGATAATTATAATGCATTATTGGTGGGTGCCAATGAAATGGATGAACATTTTAAAACGGCCGATTTTGATAAAAACATTCCTGTTACACTGGCGTTGTTAAGCATTTGGTATAATAATTTTTTTGGTGCAGAGAGCGAAGCCTTGATTCCATATACGCAATATTTGCAAAAATTGGCGCCTTACCTGCAACAAGGGACAATGGAAAGTAACGGGAAAAGTGTTGGACGCGACGGTAAGCCGGTAAACTATCAAACTGGAACGATTATATGGGGTGAACCCGGAACCAATTCGCAACATGCCTTTTTTCAATTAATTCACCAAGGAACCAAATTGATTCCTTCTGATTTTATTGGGTTTGTAAAACCATTATACGGAAACGAAGATCATCACGACAAATTAATGTCGAACTTTTTTGCCCAAACAGAAGCTTTAATGAATGGAAAAACTGCGGAACAAGTTCAGGCGGAATTTGACAAACAAGGACTTCCATCAGAAAAAGCCAAATTCCTTTTGCCGTTTAAGGTTTTCAACGGAAACAAACCTACTAATACCATTCTAATTCAAAAATTGACGCCAAAGTCCTTGGGCTCTTTGATTGCTTTATATGAGCACAAGATTTTTGTGCAAGGAATAATCTGGAATATTTTTAGCTATGATCAGTGGGGCGTTGAGTTGGGCAAACAATTGGCTAATTCAATCCTTGATGAAATAAACTCAAAAAAGGTAAATTCTCATGATAGTTCCACAACATTTTTATTAAATCACTTTTTAAAGAACAAATAAAAAAGGCATTGTTCTTTTTTCGTTTTTAAAAATTGTAAATCAATTTTTAAAACACAATGCATATAATTTAAAAAAGGCACTCCTGAAATAAGAATGCCTTTCTTTTATGGCTTTTTTTATTATATTTGTTAAAACAAAAAACTTATTTATGTACGAATTCATTCAAAAATTTCATTCTGGCTGGGCTTATTTAGCAGTTTTAGTATTAACAATTGCAGTTATTAATTCATTCATTGGGTTGTTTTCCAAAAAAGAGTTTATGGCGAAAGACCGGAAAATTGCCCTTATTAGCTTAGCGACAATACATACCCAATTATTGATAGGATTAATTTTATATTTTGTTTCTCCAGTGGGTTTTTCTTCATTGGGACAAATGTCTGACAAAGCATTACGTTTAACCTCATTGGAGCATCCTTTGATAAATCTAATAGGTATTGCCTTGATTACGATAGGCTGGATGAAACATAAAAAATTAACAACGAGTGAGTCGAAATTTAAGACATTTTCTATTTATTATGGTTTGGGGCTGGTGCTTATATTGAGTAGAATTCCATGGAAGTTGTGGTTCTAAAAACGTATTAAAGCCACTTTTTAAACTCAGGGTATGGTTTTTGCCAAATTGACTTCACAAAAAAGTAAATAATGAAAAAAACGATCACGCTTTTTCTTTCAATTACCCTCATCGGTGTTGCGATTAGCCAAACCTTGATTAAAGACAAACAAAAGGTTATTTCGGCTAAAGATACCGTTAAAAAGAGCAAAGCACTTTTTTTACCCCAGGAAATTGCTTCGGATTCTTTGTTCTTTGGAACAGAAAAATTTATATCTTATAAAAAAGATGCCCACGCTTCCTATTATGCAGATAAGTTTAATGGAAGGAAAACAACCAGCGGAAAAAGATTCGACAATAACAAATATACCGCCGCGCACAAAAAACTACCTTTTGGAACAAAAGTCAAAGTAACCAATGAGGCTACCGGAAAATCAGTAATCGTCGAAGTGACAGACAGGGGGCCTTTTGTTAGGTCAAGAGAAATTGATTTATCAAAACGTGCTTTTATGGAAATTGCCAAAAACAAATCGGCCGGAACGATGCTGGTAACCATTGAAGTGCTTCAAAAATAATTAGTGCCAATTTATGGTATAATACTGAAAAATAGTTGGTAAATAGTCTGTAAAAGCTTATTCCTATTGGTCTTAAAGAAAGTTTGATGAAATTCGTTTCATCAAACTTTTTTAATATGGATAAATCATCAAAAAAAAGC